>JAYELT010000177.1:10754-13913 GCA_034717715.1 Chloroflexota bacterium
TTTAGAGCAACTGCGATCAACTGCTCACGGGTCAGCCCATATTTTTCCATGTACAAGCGTGTGAACATGCCTGCCATCCCGGGCAGGGTGATGCCGTAGGGGTATTCCACTTCCGGGTGGGTCATGGTGGCGACGAAATCAGTGGCTTTCCAGCCGACTACTTCGCGCATCTTCTCGCCGCCGGCAACCAGCACCGTGTCATAATATCCGGAAGCAACTGCCAGTAAGCCGTTTTTGATGGCTGAAGCCCCTGAAGCCGGGCCGTTCTCCACGGCATCTGCTGCTGCGGGCAAAAGGCTCAACCGATCAACTAAGGCGCTGGCAACGGAGGTTTGGTGCTGCAGAATGCCGGCGCCCATATTGGCCACATAAACCGCATCCACACCCTGATCGCCCATACCCGCATCATCCAGGGCGTTGAGGGAGGCGTATGCCAGCATATCCAGCAACGTATCCTCATCACGTCTTCCAAAGGGGATCATCCCCACGCCAATGATCGCTACATCTCTCATCGCTGACCTCCTAAGGTTCCACAAATCTTCTCCTGGATGGTTTTCTCATCAGCTACCAGCAAGTTCTCCAGGGCAAAATCGAGCAGGTCCTTGGGAACAGGGCGGTCACCAGCCACCAGGCGTGGCTTGGACTCGAAATACATGTCCCGGGTCAATTTGTAGGATGTGGCTCCGCCTAATTCGTGCTGCACATCCGTTTGTTTGATGAGGCTGTATTCGATCATCCATCTTCGAAAGCCGATCGGGCTTTCTGCGGTGATCCAGACTTCTTTTTGCCCCAGGTATTCGATGTGATGCTCCATTTTTGCAGCAAATAGATGTGTGCCCACCTTGAGTCCGCGGTCAATGGCAATGGTGTGGTAGCTCATACCGATATCTTCATCGACCATCCTGCCGTTGACAATGCCAACCACATAGCCGTCGATCTGCCCCATGAGGCAGTATTCGTTGCGCACCCGGTGGCGATACCACCCCAGGAGCTCAGCGTATAGACGTGCCCCAACGATATCATAGAAATCTTTTTCAATGGTCACGGTCGGGCGGACGGCTTGTAATAAGATGGGCACCTCCGTTCGCTTTGCCTGGCGCACGACCATCTTCTTGCTGTTTGCCAGGGTAATGATTTTGGCTGGATAATCAGCCATCTCCAAAGCTGGTGCCCTTAAAACGGATTCCAATTCCATATCTAAGGTCATGGATACCTCCTTTCAATTGGTGAAATGACCTAGGCCATGTTTTCCTTTGTCAGCTGGTTGATCTGGGTGACGTGCTGCGGATTGTAAGCGTCGCCAAATTTTGTTTTGGGCAGCCTGGCTTTTTCTGCCATGAGTCTGTCATAGTCTTCATCTTCGACCATGGCCACACAGCGCCCGATGCTGGATTCGCCATCCACAAACCGCCAGGGGAAGAAACCGATCTGCACCCGGCGATTGAGGAGTAAATCGAGCTCACCTCCAAGGCATTCCGCATGGATGATGCCGAACGGGAACATTTCGATGTGCATCAGCTGATATTTACTGTCATCATAAAATTCAGCCAGGCTTTGATTGAATTTTTTCTGAAAGACCTTTTCGGCTTCTTTTGCCTGGCGGGGCATCCAATCACGGATAATGGTATTCATGGGATGATCTGCGCTGCCGCAATCGACGCCGATCCAGCGAAGTTTCTTTCCTTTCGCCCAGACGGCAAACTCTCGATCAGGACCGGGGTGCTTGACCATGTAGCGGATTTCGTCGGCATCGGGCATATCCCAGCCAAAATGATGGTAGCCGGTATGGATGATCAGGATATCGCCTTCTTTAACCTCCACGCGTTCTTCGACCATCTGGCTGGTGTACACATCGTAGTCGCCGCACACATCGCTCAGGTCCACAACAGCCGCATCGTGCACCAAAAAGTCCATGTCCAAAGATGCGATATCCTTGCCGGCTGTGTAGAAGTGAATTTCGCCGTCAAGATGGGTCCCGAGGTGATTGGAGTGGGTGACAATCTGCCCGTTTGCGCCGTTGGGAGCCAGGCGTTTGAAATATTTCACCTGCAGCGGTTCGTAGGTCGGCCAGGGAGGCGTTGCAATCCCCAGCGGAATGGTAAGGTCAATGAATTTCATGAATTTCTCTCCTTTTCAACACAATATTCTTTATGAATTGTATAGAATGCCTCTTCAAAACAAGCCTGAGGTGCCCGTAAAATGCCCGCGCCCACCATGCCGACCCCCGGATTTTTGTGGGCAATGCCGGTGTTAATTTGCGGTAAGATGCCCGTTTCCACCACCCTGCGCACATCAATGCCAAGGGGTGTGCCACGGAAATTCATGGCGGGAATTTTGAAGTCACGGTGCTCTGTGTGGGTGATCCCATACATCTCCCGGGTGATTTTAAATGCCATATCGGGGCTGCCGCCTACAAATTGCGTGATGGCAGGCGCTGCTGCCATGGCGAAGCCGCCAAAGCCGGCTGTCTCTGTCACTGTGCTGTCACCAATGTCGCGGTTGGCGTCCGCTTCGGTATACCCGGGCAAATACAACCCTTCGACTCTTCCCGCCTGGGCTGTGAACCACTGCTCCGGTTGGTTGGAAATGCGAATGCCGAAATCGGTGCCGTTGCGCGCCATGACGGTCACGATCGTGCTTCCAGGGATATTTTCTGCAGGTAATAGGGAAACCTTACCGGCTGCCATGCTGAGATTCAGGAAAAAGTGGTCGTTGTTAATGATAAATTCAAACACTTTCGCCGTATCTTCACTGTCTTTTTGTGTGCGGATCAGCGCGGGTGCGATCTCCCTCAGAAAGAGCGACGTTCCTGCCCGATTGCGATTATGGCATTCATCCCCCATGTAAAGGGCCTGGGCGATGATACTTTTGATGTCAATCCCCCCTGGTATACTTTCCAGCGCCCGGGAAAGTGTGGGATAAAGCACATCATCCATCCAATGCAAACGCTGGTAGACTTCCTCTCCCATCCCACCGTAGCGGAGAACTTTCCCCAAACCTTCATTTTGTGTCGCATAGGCTCGCACGTTGTAGGCCGTGTTTTCGATGATGAACACGGGCATGTTGGGAGAGACGATACCTGCCATGGGGCCGACGGTTTGATGGTGATGGCATGGTTCAAAAGCGAAGTCACCGGATGCCGCGATTCTTTCGGCTTCA
>JAYELT010000177.1:14013-23318 GCA_034717715.1 Chloroflexota bacterium
GGCCGTGTTTTCGATGATGAACACGGGCATGTTGGGAGAGACGATACCTGCCATGGGGCCGACGGTTTGATGGTGATGGCATGGTTCAAAAGCGAAGTCACCGGATGCCGCGATTCTTTCGGCTTCAACCTCGTTTTTTGCGACCCCTTCATAAACCAACGCGCCCATGACGGCGCCGCGTGTCGGCCCGCACATACGCTCCCAGGTGATAGGGGGTCCGGCGTGCAGGATCATATCCTCACGCATGCCGGGGATGACGTCTTTGGCAATCCTCATGCCCACCAGGACTGCCTGGGATTGTATGATGCGCTGGCAGGCTTCATCATTGGCATCATCAATGCTGGCACCGCTGTTGGTGAAGATCAAACTCGGTACCACGCGTGGGGGCGGACTCCAATTGACACGAATGACATCGGCGTTCTGTTCTTCGATGCCGCCTGCCATGCCTTCCAATCCTAAATTAATCGTTTTTGTTCGTTTTCCAAAGAAATCCTGCAGTTTACCTTTGCTCATTTATGATCCTTAATGGTTGTGCTATTCGACCAGGAATGCCGCTAACCTGGCTGCCTGGGCATTGCTGTCGCAGACGATCACACCAGCCTTTTGTAAATCATCGATAGATTGCGAAAGGCTTTGCGGATCGCCTTCAGTCCCGATGACGGAAGCAATCCATACGATATTGTGATGATCCGATCGAATTTTCTTGATAGCGTCACCCAATTCTTCAGCGGGATTGGGGTGTGCGCCGTAACCCAGAACCACATCCAGCAAAATGACGGCTGTTTGGGGGTCAGACGCTTCCTGGATCATGCGCTGGATGCGCAGCTCATTATCAATCATGGGGTGAGGGCGTCCGATTGTGAACTCTTCTTCGCCTAAATCGAGCGCACAGTGCCCTTTACTGATAGAATTATCATCCAGTTGATATTTTTCAATAAGCGGGGCATTTGAATAAACAACCTCTGAAAGTGCTTCTTGCCAGATCACCTGGGCTTCATAGCATAAGGTGCCACCTGAAAACAAAGCCCGGATATATTTTTGGTCTGGTGAAAAACCATTTTTCAAGGATTGGTATTTCTGCTGAAGCTTGATATCTTCCGCTGCAATTCGACTTAACACATCTAAATTTGACGATGTATAGACAGCATGCGCCACAAGCGCACATTCTTCTAACGTGCGGGTGAAGTGTAAATTTCCGCTCAATTCTGATGGCGGTTTGGCGCCTAACAAACACAGGATAATTGGTTTTTGGCTGTTTCTAATCTTCGAAATTAATTGCCCTGCAATTTGTGCATCCGGGGGTTTACTGATCAGAACGATCAACTTCGTGTCTGTGTCAGATTGTAAAGCATCAATGGCGGCAAAGAACATCAATCCTCCCACCGCTTTGCTGAGGTCCCGTCCGCCCGTGCCAATGGCTTGAGAGATCCCCAGACCACGCTTTGCCAGCAGCGTGCTGACTTCCTGCAGACCGGTACCGGCAGCAGAGATGATGCCGATATCCCCACGCGGCACCTTGTTGGCAAACCCCAAGCCCACACCGTTGATAATGGCGGTGCCAGCCCCGGGCCCCATTAGAAGCAAACCGCGCTGCGCTGCGAATTTCTTCAGGGCAATTTCATCTGCCAATGACACATTGTCGCTGAACAGCAGGACATGCAAACCACCCGCAAGCGCCTCTCGCGCCTCACTGGCTGCGTAGGCACCCGCGACGGATATCACGGCCATATTAGCCCCAGGATGCTCGCGGATCGCACTGCGGACCGTGTTTGTTTCATCCGGCCCTCTTTTTTCAGGTGTCGTTCTGGCAGATAGAAATCCCTCTGCCAGGTCGAGGATTTGGGTGAGTTCTTGGTCCGTCTTTATGGCAATAATCAGGTCATTGGCCTGCGCCGTATCAGCTTCTGCACTCAGCAGGCCCCCACCCTTGAGCAAAGCTTTGTTGACATCTGTACCCATCATATAGGCCGCGTCGACAACATGCTCTTTCTTTTTTAGTTCTTTGGCTGCAAGCATTAAGACGACTGAATCGTGGTATTGATTCTTTAACACGCGTGTTTGTAGATGCAATCCAACTCCTTACCTGCCAGTTTGGCCCTGTTCTTTCATGGCTAGAAATATTTTTTCCGCAGTGAAGGGCGGCCCCTGAAGCCTTATGCCAGCTGCATCATAAATCGCATTGGCAATGGCAGCGATGGTGGGTACCATGGGATGCTCACCAACCCCGCGTGCGCCGTATGGACCATCATCCTGCGGAACTTCAATGATAAAGCATTCCATTTGGTCAGGTACATCCACGGCGGTCGCAATCCGATAATCGACAAAATTCGGATTCTGTAAGACCCCCTCCTGGAAGACCAACTGCTCAAACAAAGCTGAACTGATCCCCTGCATCATTCCGCCTTCGATTTGCGTTTTCACCAAATCCGGATTGATCGCCTTTCCTACATCAAAGGCACTGACCGCTTTGATGATTTCTAATTTTCCGGTTTGTGTGTCAATCTCTACGATAAATCCCTGTGCGCCTGTCGTGAAATGCACCACGGCGCGTTTTCCCTGCCCGGTTTCTTTATCCAGACCGGTCACATAGGTGGGCATAAACTTGCCGCGGCCGATGATCGGTCCGCCGATCCACCCCTGGTCATTTTCTTTTGGAATACCGGTGATTACAAAATCTCTCAGCGAAATTTTACGTTTGCTGAATTTAGAATAAACGACCCCATTTTTGATTTCCAAATCCGCCTTATTTTCTTTCCAGGCTTTTGCAACGATCTTGAAGATTTGTTTTTTTGCATCTTTTGCAGCTGCAAGAATCGCATTTCCCATCGTCCAGGTGATACGGCTGGCAACCGTTTGCCACTCATACGAAGAATAGTTGGTGTCTAACGGCCTGGAGATGCGTACCCATTCAAAGGGTACACCCAGGGCTGCTGCTGCTATTTGGGCGGCTACGGTGAAAGCTCCCTGTCCAATTTCTTGCCCACCAACACTGAGAAACACGGTGCCATCCGAATTGAATTTCAGGGTCGCACTGGAGCCCGCGTTGGGCGGCATGGCGGGTGCCTTCCACATGGCGGCAATACCTTTACCGCGTTTTTTATGCGGGTTGCTGGGTTGGCTGGCTTTTCCCCATTCAATCGAATTAGCAACCTTATCAATACAGGCTTTGATTCCGTTGGGGTGCATGACCATACCCGTTGCCAGGATATCTCCAGCTTCAACGACGTTGCGTTTGCGGAATGCCACCTTGTCCAATTGAATTTTGTCCGCAAGTTCGTCGATACACTGCTCAATGCCTGTATGCAGCTCTGACATCCCGAAACCCCGGTAGGGGCCGCCGATGGTGTTGTTCGTATAGACACAATAACTATCCGCTTTGACATTGGGAATATCATAAGGCCCAGTACAGCTGTAGCCGCCGGCACGTGCGATGTTGACGCCGTACTCAGTCGATGCACCGCCGTCCCAGTACATTGTGTTTTCCATCGCCAGGATGTTTCCTTCTGCATCGCAGCCTATTTTCAAGCGAATTAATAAGGCTTGCCTGACGAAATTGGTATAAAATTCTTCCTCGCGGGTGAGGCGCAGCTTGACGGGATGGCCTTTTACTTTCATGGCGATCACAATGGGCAGCGCTTCCATGGTCACGCCGGCTTTGCAGCCGAAACCGCCGCCCACAAAAGGTGATATGACCCGAATGTCACTGGGTGACATTCCCCAGGTCTTGGCAATCAGATCACGTTGGGCAAAAGGGGATTGTGAACTGGTCCAAAGCGTAATTTTGCCTGAAAGATCTACCTTTGCCACCGCGACATGGGTTTCTAAGGGCACATGTTGAATGTGGGGGATATAATATTCATTCTCTACGATAGCAGCACAGTTTTGCCACGAGTTGTCTGGTTCACCTTTGCGGATTTTGAAATGATTGGAAATATTGGTGCCCGGTTTGGGGTAAATGAAATTTACCACCTCGTATTCTCCTAAATCAGGATGAATCAGCGGTGCATCAGGTTTGATGGCATCCTGGGGGAGAAAAATCGCGGGAAGGGGTTCATAATTAACATGGATCAAATCCAATGCTTTTTCAGCAATGTTTTCTGAAACAGCAGCAACCCCTGCTACCGGCTCACCCACATATCGAACGCGATTCCGCGCAAAAATGTGACGGTCTTTTAGATATAGACCAATCCGGCCAGCAAAATCCGCACCAGTAACCACTGCTTTAACCCCGGTGAGGTTTTCAGCCTGGCTGGTGTCAATAGATTTAATCAAAGCATGCGGATAAGGGCTGCGTTTGATACGTGCGTGAAGTAATTTATTGCCAAATTGAATATCATCCGTGAAAATTGCCTCTCCTGTGGCTTTCTCTTGCATATCGATACGCGGCACATTCGTACCGATTAGTTTTGGAATCTTCTTTGTTTTTCCCATCGCATTATCCTTTTATTCACTCACGGCGTCTTGCACAGCCTGGATGATCCGTTCATAACCCGTACAGCGGCAAAGGTTGCCGACTAACGCTTCTTTGATTTCTGATTCGGTTGGATTTGGGTTGCGCTGCAGCAGCGCATAACCTGAAAGCAGCATGCCTGGTGTACAGAACCCGCACTGGATAGCGTTCAGTTTCATGAACGATTTCTGTAATTTGCTAAGTTCGCCGCTTTCTGTCAATCCCTCTATGGTTAAAATCTCGGCACCATCACATTCTGCGGCTAAAACCATGCAGCTGTTGACGGGGTCACCATTTACCAATACCGTACATGCACCGCACTCACCGGCTTCACAACCGTTTTTTGTGCCTGTCAGGGCTAATTTTTCCCGGATCATGTGAAGTAAGGTCAGGTTCGATGACACCTCCAGGCTTTCTTTGCTGCCATTAATGGTGAAGTTTATGGTATGCATCTTCATATCACTCTCCATAAGTTCGATGGTTGATTACGATTTCAGCGCTTTCCATACTTGTTGTAATGCACGCAAAGTCAAGGTGTAGATCATTTCACGGCGATAACCTGCACTGGCTCGAATATCGTCAATGGGTTTACAATTTTGCATGGAAATTTGAGCAGCCTTTTCAAGCGTAGAGGCATTTATTGGGTCGTCAGAAAGCAAAACCTGGGCTTCTTTGACAACGATCACCGTCGGTGCGACAGCTGACAAGGCAATCCGGAAGCGATAACCGGATGTTGATGTCTCATCGGGATAGGCTAAGACGGTCACCCCAGCCATCGCCAGATCACTGAGTTTGTTGCGTCCAATGCAGAGATAGATTCCTTTGTTCTGTTCAGGTGGCAGGGGCAAGCTGAGAGATTGTACAATTTCACCAAACCCCAGACAAGTTTTCCCCGGACCAATAAAAAACTCCTCAAGTGGGATGTCCCTTGTCCCTTCAGGTCCTACGATGTTTGCCTTGCCGTGGTAGATTATGCTGGGTCCGATTGTGTCACCACAAGGAGAAGCATTACAAAGGTTCCCTACCAAAGTGGCGCGGTTGCGCAGTTGATAACCACCCACTTGCCTGGCTGCCTGCGTTAAAATCGGATAGTGTTCTTGAATGACTTTTGATGAGATGAGTTGATTGAGATTTACCGCTGCCCCGATAGTCAGCCCTTTTTTCAAATCAAATGAGAGCGCATCAAAGCCTTCCAAATGCTTTAGGTCTACCAAATATTTTGGATGTAATCTCCTGTCTCGCAAAAGGACGAATGTATCCGTACCCCCCAAAAAAGGATGGGCATCAACCGTATTGTTTTTCAGGAACTGCACCGTCCCTTCAATCGAGTCCAGCCTGATATATTCAAATTCAGGTAATCTTGGGAGAGGGTTGATCATGATCTGCCTCCAGGATCTGATGTTGAGTTCATTGAAAAAGCTATGCTAAATCGCTTCAAAATCAAATGCTTTGAAAAAAATTATTTCTGATTTTCAATGGTTGCTGAGCGAAGATGTGAGTCAATTTTATGGTGAGATATCACTATGATCGCAGAATTTGAGATTTATTATAATCCAAATCAATGATTTGATTTATGGTTTAAAATCCTGCCATTCCTGGAGCGTTACTTCGTCTGTCTGGTAGACCTGCCAGGTGTCACCTTCCTGACGCATGAAGAGCACAAGTTTGAATTCTCCCCCTGACTCCCCAAATTTCCCTTGAGAATTCTTCAAGAGGTAAAGTTCCATGCCGTGGACCAGGACTCGGATCCCATTCTCTGATTGAGAGATTTTTATCTTTTCATAATATTCTGGGTGGATGTTGCCATCAAAAGGTGCCAATGCATGATAGCTTGAGATGAGCGTGGATTCCGTATTGATCCCTTTTTCAAAATTTGTGTTGTGTTCAAGGTCAGGGTAGCGCCGATAAAAGGCTTGCAAATCACCCGATAGAACCGCCTCTTTGCGATGGTAAAAATATTCCAAAATAGGCGGCATCAGGCTAACATACGTCTCTGGGTCCGGTTCGGTGAATGTTGGAGAATCAGATCTATTTGAAGGTGCGCATGCAGAAAGCAGTGAAAATGCTGCGAATAGTATCGTGATTATTCTCAGGCGAGGATTCATTTTCCTTTTGAGGGGGATGCCCAGCACATGAATATTTCCTTTCCCTCCAGCAAATCTTGCAGCCAATCCTAATGCGGCAGCCAGTAAGGTACCGATAAGGCTTTTAATCGATGCTGCTTTCATGTTTTCTCCTTATCTTGAGGCGTCAATAAACTCTACTTCCAGTTAATTATTACATTTTACCTTTAGATTGATTGTCATAATTTTCTTTGTACAATCTTTTCTTACTTTGATGGATATGCAATGCAGGTTAAAGGTTTGAGTTCTAACAAAACAAAATATTTAAAGATGATGGGAATCATTCTCTACAAGGGTTGAAGACGTCATTATTTTAACAACTCCAAGAAGTTAGATGTAAAAAATCACCTAGCGATAAGTATATCCAAAAATGCCGAATGGAAAGCGAGGCAGAATCGATTTTAAAGGCTTGATTTTGGGTGGATGCAGCTACCCTGCGTTGCGTGGCAAGGTAGGTGAGGTAGGCATCAATCTCTGGTACGCCCATATCTTTGGGATGGCGCTTATCATGAAAGAGGATAAATCGTAAAGTCGAGGGCATATAGGTTTCTTCCGTAAGGTAGGAGTCATGTTTTCGCTGTATGGCATTGCGGACTTGATTGAATGGTTAGGGGTTCTGAGAAAACATAGTCATTCTCAGATGAAAATAATCCAACTCTGGTGCTGCCGTATGATATAATAGCCATGAATTACAATTGCCAACCTCAGAAGAGATCGTCAAAAGAAAAGGCAACGAAAGCGCTTATCCGAAAGTTTTTCCGCATAATAATCCATTTTAGGGTAGTACCCTTAATTATTCCGAATTATTTCCGGATAAGATACTTTAGCAGGGTATTCGGCGGAAATTATGCGGCCAAAGATGAATTTGTCGCGGATGATACAGATGAAACTCTGCTGAATAACGGTTGGCTTCAACATATAATTAACTATGTTGTTACTGAAATTGGGAGATTTAAATGGAAGTTGATATTATATTAGCAATCTCAAAATTATGGCCATTAGCTTTGATCGCATTTTTGTTAATATTTGTTGCTATATTCCATAAACAAATTCGAACAATTCTTGAGAGAAGATCAATTAGGTTAAAGAAAGGAGATGCTGAGCTCTCTATTGATGGAGAAGATTTCCCTGAAGCAGGAACACAAAAAACTGATGAAAGAAGAGCTTCTATAAAATCAGAGGAAATTGACAGAGATAAATCTTTGCAGGGAGTAGATGAAATTAATGGTGAAGATGAAAAAACAATAGATGAACTCCGGTTTGAATTGATCTCACATTTCAAAGAAGGTGAAATTGAAAAGGGAACTGAGGCTTTTAAGAAAATCCAAGACACCGTTACTGATGAAGAAGACAAATTAATAAATCAGGGTGAATTTAACTATCTTAAATTCCTTAGTGGAGATTTAAAAGCATTAGATGAACTAAAAACGTTATCGGAAATTGATTTAGTCAAAGCAAAGATTCATAATCTAATAGGTAAGTGTCATAATTCAGTTAGTAACTATAAACTTGCTGCCAAATCATATGAATTAGCAGCTCAGAGCACAGAGAATATCAAAGGTAGAGCTAGATATATTGTGTCTCAATCGAAAGCTCTTATTAAAACTGAAGCAAAATCAGAACCATGTGATTTGCTCAACGAAGCAATTCAAAAATCGGAAAATGACGACGAAAAATTGATTTTATTTCTTGGCTTAGCTGATTTATACGCCGGAATTAAAGACAAAGAGAATCAAGCTCTATTTCTAGAAAAGGCATTAGAATTTCAACCCAATAACACTGATTTACGATTTAGGGTAGCTTACTCTTATTCAAAATCAGATAATCCTTTAATGTCAATTATGCACTATGTGAAATTATTAGATATGGACCCTAATCAATCAATGGCTCTTAATAATCTTGGTGTAGCATATGATGAATTTTATATCCCCGTTAAATCAATTGAATCTTATAAAAAATCTTCGGATCTAGGAGAGACATTAGCCAAAGCAAATCTTGCTTTCAAATACATTGCACAAGGTTTTATTGAAGAAGCCGATACTTTATTAGATGAAGCAAGGAAAATGGATGAAGTTCATGAAAACGTTGGAACAGCTTACGCTGAACTAAAAAAACGTAAAAGGGATCAAGAAGATGAAGCCCAAGAATTAATCAATTTATCTGAAAAGGTTCACCTTTTTTTTATTTATCTTGCAGATGCAATGACATTACCAATAGATAACCTATCTAGCACTCCTCTTTTATTTGATAACGATGAGGATGTGAAATTTACCTTAGTCATAACTAGTAACAACGTGAAAATTTCTTGGCAGGAAAGTGATAAAAAATATAAGATAGAAGGTAAATTAAATAACCATGCTATTAGAGGTAAAAAAGAAAATATGAAAATCTCGATAATCGGTAAAGAAATTAGTTACAAAGATTCTGGAAAGGCATGGGGTTATTTCTCAGATGATTTACAAGAATTATTTATCATGATCATAGAAGAAAAAAGAAATGTCAGAATAATAAATTTACATAAAACGGAATAACCGGATATTGTTCTAAATTTGGTTATGGTAATCATCGCAGTACTTAACCACCTTTAGCTGGTTGTAAACAGAAAGAATTTTGAAAAGTTTGATCTAGTATAAGGAATTCCAAGACAAACCCGTAAAGTATGAGAAACAAATCGTTAGGTGGAAAGTAAAAAAGGAGAGAAAATGTCATTTATTATTACCATGTATGTTCGT
>JAYELT010000178.1:0-58846 GCA_034717715.1 Chloroflexota bacterium
CTTTGACACCCGACAGTCTTGTTAGTTGCCACCAGCCTAAGTGTGCATGATTTTCAAGGTCAATACACTGAAGAAGTAAGCTTAAATACTCAAAAGACTGTTATGGACCTCAAAATTTAGACACAAAAAGGGCATGAAATAAGGTGTAAACTAAAGCGATGAAAAGACGTGAACGGTACACTGCGAAACAAAAAGCCATAATCGCGCTGGAGTTCATGCGAGAAGAAAAGAATGTTTTTCCCGACATATGAATAGGGTGGCAAGCCCTATAACAGGTCATGATATCTGGTTGCGTTATACTCCCCCATCCAAGTTTCGGTGATTTCGCGTGCTTCGGCTAATGAACTAAACAAATATGCATCCAATATGTCTTCTCTGTACACAACCGAAACTACCTTCGAATTCGAACCACGATAACCTGGTAGGTCCAGCACATTGTCAGGCGCAGTTCAGTTGATTTTAATGCATATTATTTCTTTTCCATATCAAAATGGAAATATGATTTTAGGTTAGTCTTGGAGTTGATATTGAAGTATTCGCCAAACCTAGCAAGAGCCTCCACCTCATCATAAAAAGGCGCCGTGAAAGAGCCGCCTTTCGCCAACCTGTTCTGAACATAAAAATCCGTGAATCTTCTCTTCCCGCATATGTAGAAACAGCCTACGAATTGCCCCTTGCTTTTCAGTACTCTACGTATCTCTCTAAGCGCAATGTCCTTCTCAGAAAAAGCGTGAAAACCATTCATGGATAAGCACAGGTCGACTTTTGCGTCGTCTATAGGCAAATTCCCCACATCTCCTCTGACTAAGGTCACATTCTTTATGCCGTTCTTCGCGTATAGTTGTTTCGCTCTCACTAGCATGCCTAGCGAATAGTCAACTGCAATTATTCTCGCGCCTTGCAATTTCCGATATTTCTCAAGCGTCAGTATCCCGGTTCCTACAGGAACATCTAATAGTATTCCATCAAAGTCTTCTGGTATGAACGGCAATATTTCTTGCGCAAACTCGTACTGGCTTGCAACTCCCCAAAAAACCAGATTGAGCAACTTTGTGAATATATTTGAAGAGGTTACGTAATTGCTGTAAAAGGAAGCTCTAGAATCGTATGCTTTTGATATGTCATCATCAACGCCGGGCAAGAAATCAATTATGCCGTTTTTTATTGGATAAGATATATCCGTTTTCTTGACCTTTACCTCAGAATTTGCAAAATCGAAAGAAATCCTATTTCTCGTCTTTGGGCAAATAAGAATGTCTTCTATGCATTCCATCGTTTGTACTCCCTGCTTCGACTGGAGCTGCGCGTCGGTCCCAACTAATACTTCTACAGAACTTCTCTGCATAAGTAGTCTCAGTAGGTGACAATAAAGAATATATCTGTAGAAGCACCCCTGATTTGCATACTCCAGAGTTTTTCTGGATAATGTCTCCTGCCAGGATTGTTTGTAGAACCCATTGATACTGTATCACAGACTCCTTCCTTGAGCAAATTCAGATTTCCGGAGATTCGCAATGACACAACAACCCAAGAAGCTGCTCGACGAAGTGTGCGATGCAATTCGGCTCAAGCACTATGCTTACAGCACCGAGAAAACCTATGTCTACTGGACCAAGCGCTTTGTCCTCTATCACAACAAACGCCATCTGCTGAAAATAGGTGAGAAGGAAATTAGCGAGTTTCTCACCCACCTAGCCATAGAGAAAAGCGTGGCGGCTTCGACACAAAACCAGGCTCTTAGTGTGTTGCTGTTCCTATACCACGAGGTACTGCGCAAGGATCTGGATCTGCCCCTCGAATTGGTGTGGACCTAGAGACTCAAACGCTTGCCCACGATCCTGACCAAAGAAGAAGTCCAGCAAGTGATTGCCCAACTCAAAGGCGTTCATCGCCTGATCGTACAGCTCCTCTATGGCAGTGGTTTGCGTTTGATAGAGTGCATGAGGCTGCAGGTCATGGACCTGGACTTTGGCCAGCGCCAGATTCTGGTGCGAGATGCCAAGGGGGGAAAAGACCGGGTCACCATCTTACCCAACAGCCTCGTCAAGTCGCTGCGCGTCAAGTTGCTCACCTGGTTGGAGTAAACCTGATAATGGCTGGCTATTTCGTTGATCGTCGCTTGCCCTTTGATGGCCTTCAGAGCCTCTTTAAAAGTGAATTGATAACTGTATGCATTGCGTTTTCTTGTCATGCCAGCCTCCACAAGCTTCTAATATTTTACCTAAGCTTGTGGTCTGGTTTTTGGGAGCTTGACAAAGCCAGGAGATGATGTATGCCAAGTATACAGTCAAAATATTCAGAGTATTTAATAAATTTTAAACCTCGATGTGAAAAATGCATTTCCGTCAATAGATATTAGGTATCAGTTTGTACTTCACCTGAGATTGATAGTCTTCGTACCCTTCCATCCCCTTCAGCAGCATTTCTTCTTCAAATTCAATCCGAATAACCAGCATCAGTGCACTCAATAGTGCTGGAATCAACCCCTATAAGGAGCCTAATGCAATGGGTATGAAAAAGCCCATGACAATCGCACCAGAATACAAGGGGTGACGCACATGTGAATACAACCCAGTATCCACAAGCATCTGACCTTCGTTAATGTCCAGTATTTTTGAAGCATAAGAATTTTGCAAGGTAGCGATATTTATGATTGCCACTCCTATATTCATGATGATCACACCAACCATGGCAATCGGGAAAGGCAATGCATACCAATTATAGCGGTGCCCCAGTGCAGGCAGGATCATTGCTCCAAAAAAGCCAATTGCCATGAGAGGATAAACGAAGCGGTCTGAAGAGGCGGCCTGCCGTGTATCTTCGGTTAAACCGGTCTTTTTTAGCTTGCTGCGGTTGCGCAACACCCGTGGATTTTTCTTGTTTATGATCATGTAGCTGACAGTGATATTGATGGAGATGGTGATCACGAATATCCAGCCAGTTATCCACCGCCAATCACGAGCAAATGGGAACACCATCACCGACAGCAACAATACGATCCATATCGGAATAAACAGCATTATCCACAAAGGTAAAGGCTGATCCAGCTTATTCACCTTAAATGGTTCTTCTACAATCATTCACTCCTTGAACAAGCCTATTGTTTTTAGTTTCTTGCTTAGGATTAATTTTGTCCTGGAATCAAATACCAAGTGCAACAATGATAAATAAAATATATCATAGGATGTATAAGTGATAGATACTTCCTGGATTTGTGATTCAAACAAAGATCTATACAGATTACGTTGTAACTATTCCCATTTGGATGAATACTGAACAACTTTGTTTTTAAATTTCTGACAATTGGCGACAAGATCGGGGCCAATACTGAAGAGTCCTCCGCTGATCAAAAGGATGACATCATTTCCATACAAATCAAGCATTTCTTCAACCCGATCTATCGTCATGCCACCGCCTGGCATCAGCAGGATAGGCTTGATATGCTTGCCCATTGGTCGAGCTGCTCCAACAGCCAAATTCTGACAATCTTTCCGAGTGGTAGGGAAGCGACCCCCAATGCTGGTGAAAATGGCAGCATCTGCGCCGGCTAACCTCACTAACTGGCCAAAGAGAAACTCATGAGATATCCCCTCCCTCGGATTAATGAAATATGTGCCAACCAAAGCCGGGTGGTTGAAGATCGGCAAACCAATACGGTCATCTTCCGCCAACACACGAAGAAAATCATAGCCCACAATACCGGAATACAGCTCCACCCCCCCTGCGCCAGCATCCTTTGCAAACATTGCTCTCTCTACCACCTGATCAACCGGTCCGCTGATGTTAGGAACATATAATGTCTTGCCCCCAGTTTTTTTGTTCGCCCTATTGACAGCTGCCGCACATTGGCGAGTTCGCTCTTGAAAAGTGGCAAACGGTTGGTTAATGAGACCATGATCATCCTTTATGATATCAATTCCGCCCAACGCGTATGAGTAAGCTGACTCTGCCAGCAATCCGGGCGAATAGCCAACAGGCTTAAGAGCAGTACCCAACAATGGTCTACTTGGCACCTCCAGAAGTTTGCGAAGCCCTTTTGTGCCAAAACGTGGGCCGGGGAAATGTGCCAGCAGCGAATCCGGGAATACAGCACGCTGAACGCGTACACCGCGCTTCATGCTAGTATTCCCAAAAATAACACTTAACAAGCCAGCTAGTTCAAATCCTGTGATCTCGACTGCGTAGCTGATTTTAAATTCGTACAGATCCGCTTCAACTTGTTGGTAGTTCTCAATTTGGCCTACGATATGATCACGCAAATCACCATCTGGCACCATTGAATCAGACAACTCAACAGTCTGTTCTAAACAAACATCCTGAGCCTTTTTGATCGCTAATGCTTCCCCACCACTGATCAAATATGAGATTTGAAATCGTTCTCCAGAGATTTCCAAGGTGACAGGCGAAAAGGTCATTATCTTGTTTTCCTTTTGTTTGTATGGCCAATAATTAAAATTGCCTACAAATTTAATATACCATTTTCCAATACCGGCTTATTATCAATATAAACTGCACCTTCAGTTCGTAGATCTTTGACAATGTCCCAGTGAATGGCAGATTCGTTCTTGCCACCACATTCCTTATAAGCCCGCCCTAAAGCAATATGTATTGTTCCACCAATTTTCTCGTCATTCAAGATGTCTTTACAAAAACGGGTGACATGTGGATTGGTTCCAATCGCAAATTCTCCAATCAAACCAGATCCAGCATCCGAAGCAACAATACCATCGAGAAAATCCTGATTTGTTGAGGCTGTTGCTTTTACAAGCTTTCCCTTTTCCCACACAAGGCATAAATCATACATTAGGCGCCCACCTAGGACACCCGGGAACTCAAAATAGATTTGCCCATCAATTGTGCTGGTTACTGGCGCTGTGAAGATCTCGCCATCAGGCATATTCATCTTTCCATCAAATGCCAACCATTTTCGCCCTTTTACAGAGAAACTCAAATCAGTATCCCTACCTACAATCCGAACCTCAGAACTGCTTGCCAGATCATCAGCCATGCGCTGCCATTCTTTCGATTTTTCTTCCCAATCCAGTAAGCATGCATCAAAGAACATTTCTGTAATGGTTTCCAAGTCAGTCTCTGCTTGCTGAGCATAGGAACTATTTGGAACACGCACTAAACACCAACGCGTCTTTTCCCAGCGCATCGTCGATACCTTACCCATGGCACGCTGATTCAATGAGAGAGCTTCTGCTGGAACATCTGCGTTCTCGTACAGATTATGAGCACCCCTCAATCCGATGTATACATCGCCCCATTCCATCCCATAAGCTTCAATTTCAGGAATCCAGCTCAACTGGTCTTTATTTCCATATTTCAAAACTGAGTGTCGTAATGTTTCCGAGAGAAATTGCACCTGTGGGTAAGCCCCTGCTTTGATAGCCGCTTCATAAACACCTTGAACCAATGGGAAAGTCTCAGGTTCAGTCATTGCAATCATGACCCGCTCGCCAGTCTTTACATTTGTAGAATAGTTAATAAGAATTTCACCCAACTGTTTCCAACGTTTATCCATTACTTCAGCTCCTTATAGCACCAAAATTGGTGTTCTTATAATATAAAATGTTATCTGTTTTGTAACTGGTATAAAATCTTGACGCGATTTCAACCTTTAATAATTGCTTTTAAAATGATCACAAGGGCAGCACAACCAGGATCCACAAGACCTCTAGTGCGCTCGCCCAGCCAGCTTGCCCTACCAATTCGGCTTTGCAAAGGGATCACTGCAGCTAAGCCTGCTTCAGCTGCAGATACCATCTTCTCTCCTGCAGTGGGCAAATCATCACCTTCAGCGCATGCTGTCTCAAAAGCTTCAGCTGCTGGTCCTAAAGCATCAAGAATTGTTTTATCACCGAGTTTTGCCTTTCCTCTATCCATCATGCCCTGAAAGGCAGCATTCAGCATTTTCACAAGTGCAGGGCCGTCTATTTCCTCACAGCCCTTTACTTCTTTACCTGCCTGCATCAAGGCTGTTGCCAACAAAGTCCCCATCGTTGAAGAAGCTGCGCTGTTTACTTTCATTCCGGCTTTCATAAAATACTTACCCAATTCATCAGATGGTTCATCTGTTGCGTAAGTGATAAGCGCTTCTCCGGCTTTGCTTGTTGTGATCCCCAGATCCCCATCACCCATTGCTTGATCAAGACTTGTCAAGTACTCCCTCTGACTTATTAATGCAGTGCCCACTCGAATCATGGCCGTGGCGATATCAATACCCACAAATTTTGTCGAATTACACATTATTGCACCGGTTAGAGTTGTGTAAAGAAAGGTGTTTGCGCTGGAGCATCAAGCAGTTCGGTTAACTCTTGATCCAGCTTAAAGAAAGTAAGTGATGCGCCTGCCATTTCCATAGACGTAGCATATTCACCTATATAAGGCCGGTAGATTTCAATTCCTTTTTCAGTCAGAATTTCATGTACTTTACCGAACATAATATATAATTCTTCAAGTGGAGTTGCTCCCAAGCCATTAACCATAACAGCCAGCTGATCACCAGGAGAGGGCTTCAAGTCATCAAGAATTGCATGGGTCATTCTCTCAGTTATCTGATCAGCAGTTTGCATTTCTTCCCGTTTCATCCCCCGTTCACCATGAATCCCCATTCCAATTTCCATCTCCTTCTCGCCGATGGTAAATGTCGGTTTACCCACAACAGGAACAGTGCATGATGATAATGCTACGCCCATCGTCCGGATATTTGCCAGTGCTTTTTCTGTAACAGCCACAACCTCATCAATTGAAGCTCCCTGATCTGCTTTTGCTCCAGCAATTTTAAAAGCAAAAACCATGCCTGCGACACCGCGCCTTCGTGCTGCTTCTTCCGGGGGAGCAGATGCCACATCATCTTTTACAAGCACCGTGCGGACGTGAATATCATCCATATCTGCCATTTCAGCGGCCATGTCAAAATTCATCACATCGCCACCGTAGTTCCCATAAATGTAAACAACACCTTTACCGCTGTCGATTTTTTTCGTGATCATAAGCATTTGTTCAGCAGAAGGGGATTGAAACACATCACCAACTGCACAACCATCCAGCATACCCTTACCAACATAGCCAAGAAAAACCGGTAAATGGCCAGATCCACCGCCAGTTGCTAAGCCGACTTTCCCATCTATGGGAGAATCTGTGCGTACAACAGAATGAATATCCTCCTCATAAGATAGCTGATCAGGGTGTGCTTTAAACAAAGCATCAAGCAATTCGGGGACAAATTGTTCAGGTTGATTAATGATTTTTTTCATCGAAAGCTCCTAATGTTGATTAATAATTTTGACTCTCTTTAGTTGTAATTATTTAATTCCAGGTAAATTCCTCGTAAAAAACATGAATTGAATACGTTGCCCAAATACGGCCAGGTATTGTTCTTGTCAGAAGATAGTTTATCTTCGCGAATTATCCTCGGAACGCTTTGACCTTATCCATGAAAGCGCGAACCCGATTCACATCGACTTCGTTCCAGATGTAGCCATCACGCTTAAATGTCGTACCGGTGATTGCACCATCAGCAATAGAAAGTTGTTCTTCGATATTGTTAAGACGAACACCCGTATTAGCAAACACAGGTGTGTCCGGTACGGCATCTTTCACTAATCTTAATGTTTCAGATGATGTTTCAGCACCTGCTGTCAATCCTGAAACACAAAGGGCGTCAGGATGCGCATTAAACACCGTCGAACGAGCAGTATCTGCTATAGAACGTTCTGCTAAATAAGCTGCTGATTCAGGCACAATGTTGAAAAATAGCTTGACATCTTTGCCGTGAACTGCATGCTGGTGACGGATGACTCTTCCGGCATCTGTATTCCAAATGCCATAATCACTGGCATAAGCACCTGTAAATATTTCCCTGACAAATTGCGCGCCTGTTGCAACAGCCAGATCAATGGATGCTTCAGGGTCCCAGAGAACATTTACCCCATAAGGAACTCTTATCTCATCGAAAAGTTCTGCAACGACACGCGCCATGGATATGGAGGTAATTGCATCCACTTTTGTCAGGTAAGGCAAGCTGGCCTCATTCGAAAACATCACCGCATCAACGCCGCCTTCCTGCAATGCCCTGAGATCAGCACGTGCTTGCTCGACAATCCATACCATTCCTTTTTGAGGATCATATCCCGGGTCACCAGGCAGCGCGTGCAAATGGCACATAGCAATCACTGGTTTGTGTGTGCGAAATAGTTCTTTTATCCAATCCATCAATAATTTTCTCCGAATATCAAATCCTTCCTTTAATTCGAGTAAACACGTGCCCAATAACCTCACCCGGTCACAGGCAAATCAAATGAATTGTTTAGAAGGTTTTATACCACTATCCATTCTTCTCAAAATTGGAAGTAGTGAAAGTGGAATTCATCACGATGCAAGGTGTGAACTTGCATCACATTCCAAAAACAAAAATCAGGCAAGCTCATAAATCCGATGCATCAGTTCTTTATTTTGCTCGTAAAGGTCAAGATAAAGAGCCATGTACTTCTCATACTTTTCAGCAACAGATTTATCAGGATATACCATCCTGCTATCATTTACCCATTTGTTGATATCTGTTGGATCTGAGAACACACCTACACCTATCCCCGCCAAAAAGGCATCGCCATAAGATGCACCTAAGGTTACCGCTGGAACTTTTTGACTGATCTGCCCAATATCACTGACAACTTGCAGCCAAAGTGGACTCTTGGTACCTCCCCCAACGGCAATGACCTCATCCGGGAAGGCACCCATATCACGCATGATATTCAGATGATGACGCACGCCGTAGCCAATACCTTCGAGAGTCGCTTTAAACATGTGAGCCCTGGAGTGGGCGAGCGTTAACCCAAAATAAACGCCGCGTGCTTTTGGATCATTAATTGGCGTGCGTTCACCGCTGAAAAACGGCAGACATATCAATCCTTCAGATCCGGCAGAAATATCACTGGCTTCTTTTGTGATGGCACCATAAGCGTTAGGTCCGCCGTTTTCTTCAGCTGCCACCAGATCATATGTAAGTTGATCACGGAACCAGCGTGTGAGTGATCCGCTGGTTGCCATTCCTGCCAGCAAAGCTGATGTACCCTCAAACAAATAGGGATTTGCCCACATACGCTCATCGGCGATAGGCTTATCCAGTACCTCAATAATAAAGACGGTTGACCCATACATCAACATCATTTGACCTGGGTTTGTCACACCAACGCTGACCGATTCGGCCGCAGCATCAGCCGTTCCAACTGTAACTGGTGTGCCCTCTAGCAAGCCTGTTTGTTTCGCTGCGTCCGCCGTCACGGTACCTGCAATTTCAGTTGCCCATCGAAGTTCCGGCAAGCGATCAAGCTCCACGATCTCTTTTGTCAATTCATCTGTCCATTTGCGCTGCTCAAAATCATAAAGCGGCGCAACAAATGATCCAGTGAGATGATCGATCACATAATTTCCTGTTAGTCGTCCCACAATAAAAGTTGTAGCAGTTACAAACTTATGCGTTTTCTTATATGCTTCAGGCTCGTTATGTTTGAGCCACATTATTTTGGGGGCAGCTGCCTGAGAAGAAAGCGTCATGCCAGCTTTCTTGAAAATTTTATCTGAACCAATTTCCTTCTCGAGATAAGCGATTTCTTTAGTGGCACGGGTATCCACACCATAAAGAATGCCTCCATCCCGAAGAGGATTGCCTTCCTTGTCAATGGGCAGCACACAGATTCCGATCGCACTGCAGCCCACTGATAAAATATCCTTTGGATCTACGCCTGAAGTTTCAAGCAGGCGCTTCGTCACATCAACAAAATCACCCCACCATACACCTTCAGGATCGTGCTCTGCCCATCCCTGGTGAGGAATTAGCATTTTATGCGGACGAACCTGAGTGCTTAATACTTCACCTTTGAGGTTTGTGATGACTCCTTTTGTCTCATAAGTCCCAACATCTACACCAATTAAGAATTTTTCTGCCATTTAAAAGCCTTTCTAAATATAGTCACCAAGTGTGAAATCTCTTTCTATTCTTGCTCAGGTATTGTCTTATTGGCTCTTCTTTTAGCGCTCAAATGGTTAATGATCAACACAATGATCAAGAGCATCCCCCAGGCGAACTCTTTGAAAAAGTTTGCCCCGCTCGATCGGAATAGCAGCATGTTAAATCCCGTGGAGAGGAATTGCAGTGCTACCAAAGCAAGAATCACACCAATTACACTGCCTGATCCGCCAGCCGGGTCAACATCGCCCAACACTGCTATCAAGATAGCGAGCAGGACATAAGATGCGCCAAAATCCACATTCATTGCATTTGTGCGTCCTAGGATCACAATCCCTGCAATTGCTGATAGTATCCCGCTTATCATGTAGGTAAATACAAGTATCTGTCGATTATTTATGCCGGAGAAGTGAGACGCAGTGGGATTCGTCCCTAACATATACAGGTTTAGACCAAAGCGGGTTCGCCTTGTAATGATCCCAATTATGATGGCAACAACTAGCAGCAATATTAATGGGAATGGAATCCCCAACACCAATCCATTACCTATAAACTGTGACTCTTCAATCCCAAAGATCGTACTACCGCCTGTTATTGCTGTCCCAAGTCCTTTATAAAGAAGGCTGGTTCCTAACGTTGCCAGGATTGCTGGCATATTCCAAAAAGCAATAAGATAGCCGCTAAATGCGCCGCAGACCACGCCGACAACTAACGCTGCTAATATGGCAATTACCATACCCAGCGCTACCGTAACTGGTGGCGATCCTAGGGGCACCATCGATGTAAGTATCAATCCAGCGATTATTCCTGAGAGGTTGGCAGTTGAAACAATAGCCAAGTCAATGCCCCCAGATATCATTGTCAACATGATAGCAATAGTCAGGATACCAATCTCAGATGCCTGAAATGCCATAGATTGCATGTTACGTACAGTTAAAAATGTATCATATCTAGTCACACTTAGCAAAAAGAAGATGATTATGACTGCAGTCAGCAAACGGACTATATTTCCATTGCCATTTTTTATGAAAGATTGCATACGGTCTTTCAGAGATGGATTTTGCTTTACTGAATTTTCCATACGTGATATTTTCTCCTGCTATTTACAGTGTATTTCACCAATATTGTGAAATTATTTAGTAGCTTATATTTCAATGCGTTGCCTGACCAGTCGCTCCCTTGCAAGATGAGCTTGTGCCAGTGGGATCGCGGTACCCAGCAAGATAAAGAAACCAACGACAACTTTCTGCCATTCGGATGGAATTCCTAACAAAACCAGACTGTTATTTACAATAGTGATTAGAATAATGCCAAGCAATGTTCCAAACACAGAACCTCGCCCTCCTGTGATGGATGCTCCTCCAAGAACTGCCGCGGCAATAACATCTAACTCTGAGCCAACAATGCTAAAAGGATTAGCTTGGCGGAACAATGACCCTACAATCATTCCTCCAATCCCTGATATCAAACCAACAAATCCATAGATAATAAGCTGGGTGCGTAGGATATTGAATCCTGCCCGTTCAGCCGATTCCCGATCACCACCCATCGCGTAAAAACTGCGTCCCAGCATCGTATATTTCAACACATACCATACAACGATCCCAAGGAAAACAAGAATAAAGAATGTTGGGTGAAGCCCTGCCTTGCCGCTGGCTGTATCAACAGTAAAAAGGCTAGCACGTGCAAATTCTTTAACCGCTACAGGGAGTTCAGCCTGGTTATAGTAATCAGAACCGACGAAAAACAACATCGCACCACGAAACAAACTCAGTGTTCCTAAAGTAACGATCATTGTCGGCAATTTAAATACGCCGATGATCAAGCCGTTGATCAATCCAAGGATTAAACCCAGAAAAGCTGAAATCACAAATGGCAATAGCATACCACCCTCATAATTTTGGTTTACCAGGATTGTTACAGTGGTATACATAGAAAATATTGCTATCCCCGTAAACGAAACATCAATGCCGCCGGAAATCAATACGATCAGCGCTCCCATGCTGAAAATACCCATAATTGTGGCACTGCGTAATAACGAGAAAAAATTAGCTAACGATAAAAATTTTGGGTTTATCAACCCAATGACGATGATGATACCAATCAGGATGAGTCCAATTATGAATTCATGCTTTCTAAATAATTGTTTGAACATTTATCTTCCTTCACTAGCAAAATTCATGCATCCAAACCAGATTGGTTTTTTAAATCCTGTTCGGTCAATAAACAAATTAGTTCATACTCCAAATTTCTTCTTTGTTCTTTGCTTTATGCAATAGATTCCGTAACTTTCTGATTCAGCTCCTGCTCAGAAATATCTTTAGTCGTAAATTCTTCAACAATCTGCCCACTTCTCATCAACAAAATCCGGTTGCAGGTTTGCATGAGTTCAGGTAAGTCATCTGATAAAATTAACATTCCAAGACCTTGACGCGCCAATTCCTTGATAAGTTCATGTAGTTCCATTTTTGATCCAATGTCAACACCAACAGTTGGGCCATTCAAGATCAAAATCTTCGGATTACTGGCTAACCATTTTGCCAGAACAACTCTCTGCTGGTTCCCACCAGATAAACTTGTTACCGGCAAACCTGAATCGTTTGTTAAAATACTTAAGCGCTTGATCCATTCATCTACCTGATCTTTGAATTTTTGGGGACTGATTAATCCTAGTCTTCCAATAGTCTTATCCAAAATCCTTACTGTCGTATTTCTTCCAATAGATTGGCTTAAAAAGAGTCCCTCAGTTAGACGATCTTCCGGAACATAACCAATCTTGAGGTTCATCGCATCTTGAATATTACGAATTCTTACAGATTTACCATCAATTTTAATTTCACCAGAACCTGCTGGGTTAATACCAAATAGTGCTAAAGCTAAATCAGTACGACCTGACCCAAGCAATCCGGCAATACCAAGTATTTCGCCTTGCTTCAGATCAAAAGTAATTTTGCTGAACTTCCCGGGAAAGGTAAGGCTTTCAACATTTAAAAGACTTTTATCATGACTACCTGCAGGTTCATATTCATAGTTGCTTTCAGTTATTTCCCTGCCTGTCATGAAATATGCTAATTTTGCTAGTGTAAATTCTTCGGATGCGCCATCAGCAACTTTCATACCATTTCGCAGGATCATGATATTATCGGCTATTTCCTGAACTTCACTTAGCTTATGGCTTACAAAGAGTATGGAGATCCCCTTTTCTTGTAGATTACGTATGACATGGAACAACGCTTTAACCTCTCGTGAGGTCAGCGCTGTTGTGGGCTCATCCATAATAATGAGCTGAGCATTTTGAAGCAATGCTCGAGAAATTGCGATGAGCTGCTTATCCGCCACAGACATCTCACTGACAATAGCATCAAGATCGAGTTCAACGTCGATTCGTTCGATTGCCTCTTGTGCAATTTTGTGAACTTCACGCCAGTTAATAAATTTTTTATTACGCGACAATTGATAATTAAGTGCGATATTTTCTGCGGCAATTAAGTTCGGAAATAATGAAAAATCCTGATAAATGACCTGAATACCCGCGTCAATCGCATCTCTTGGTTTAATATTGCTTTGCAGCTCATCATGAAAGGCAACTTCCCCTTTACTTGGTTGATAAACTCCTGCAATAATCTTGATCAGAGTCGATTTCCCTGATCCGTTTTCACCAATAAGGCACCGTATCTCACCACGAGATATTGAAAAACTGACATCCTTGAGCGCCTGAACGCCTGCAAAATTCTTGCTGATATTTTCTACTCTTAAAATTTCTTCAGTCACACTTCGATCTTCCAATTCTTTCACTAGGTAGATTTACTCTCAGTTTTTGAGCGACCAGAAAGGGCAAGGACTCTTTCTGATCGCTCGATTTTACTTCAAAAACGATTTGTGGCTAGAAGTCCCAATCAGCCAGGTTGTCAATCGTTACATCTACCCAAGCTTGACCATAAAAGACTTTACCAATCAATGTGAGCTTCTCGTATCCCGGGAGATCAAGGCTTAGTCCATCACCGGGTTCCTCACCCATTAGCACCTTGAGTGCAATTTCGTTGCAGGCATAACCAGCTAAAGCAGGATCCCAGAAACTAATGAGGTCAACTGCTCCAGTTTCGATCAAAGCACCTGACATTGAAGCAAGGCTGGTACCAACAACTGCGATCTGATCCTGCAAACCTGCTTCTTCCACTGCTTGTCCGAAACCAACAACATCATTGGCTGAACTTCCCTGCATGCCTTTGAGGTCCGGGTAAGCAACCAGCAGCTCACGGCCGCGCTCATATGCGGTCTGGGCATCGTCGTAGGATTCATTCTTATCGCCAACCAATATCATGTTGGGATAATTCTCTTCTTGATGTGCGATAGCAGCATCAATCCACTGATTATGGGTGGTTGAGGTGAGGCTGCCAACAAACACAACATATTCACCTTCTTCGCCAATCATTTCAGCTAAATGATCCATCAGATGGCGTCCATAAGCAGCATTGTCAAAGGCTTCAACATCGAAGTCAACGTTCTGCTGGTTAGAAGCTTCATGGCTCACAACAACCACACCTTCTTCACGAGCACGTTTCAGAACAGGCTCAACTGCTTCGGGCTGGAAGGGGATGACACAGAGTGAGTCAACACCCTGGGCTAGCAGGTCTTCTAAAACCTGAACCTGGAGTGCGGCATCAGCCTGTGAAGGGCCTTGCTGGAATGCTTCAACATTGTCATGAGCAGCTTCAAAGTCAGCAATACCTTCTTCCATGCGATCAAACCAACCAACACCCGTCAGCTTAACCACTGTCGCCATTTTAAATGTTTCTGCAGGTTCTTCAACAACAGGTGCTGCGCATGCAGCAAGCAATAAGACTAATATCATCAAGGGTAATAAAATGCGTTTCATATCTCTCTCTTTCTTTTTTTGGAATTAATTTAAGTTTCTACTTACACAATTTTCAATTTCTCAGTGCTTCACCTCCTTTCCTTCAGGATGGGTCCTGTCACTTAATCATCTCGTTGAATTCTATTTTTTCTCCCATAGGACCACGAATCATGAAATATTTCACACCGTTTTCAAATAAAGGAAGAGGTACTGGTGCATCTTCAAGGATCTCAAAACCAGCATCTTTGAGCTCTGCAAAAGCTTTATCAGCATCTAAAACATCTAATGCAATATGGTCTATAAAACCGTCTTTCCGTGTTTTCACCTCATCCAGATCATCACCAACCAACTGAAAGAACTCAAACACAAACCCATCTTTCTCCATCAATGAGACCTTTATCTGCTCATCACCAACCTGGAGCTCACCATAAGCAATTTCTTCAAAACCAAACTGGCTGTAAAATTCTTTTGATCTGTCTAAATCTGTTACAGGGACACCAAGATGCCCCCAACCATCAATATTGTTTGTTCTCCGGGTTTGATCAAGATGTAACATCTGATTGAATTCAATCTTTTCATTAAATGGTCCACTGAAATTCACATATTTCACACCCTCAGAAAAGAGTGGGAATGGCTGCGCACCATCTGCTGTGGATGGATGAAGTTCTAATCCTTTATCCAGATTCTCTTGTATCGCATCCTCAATATCCAGTACATCAATGGCAAAATGATCAATGTGACCATCACCGCGAGTTTTTACCTCTTCGAGTTCATCATCTACCAGTTGAACCAGTTCAACCACCATCTCATCATGGCTCAAGAAAGCCAACTCGATATTTCCCTCATCAGTTGGTATATGCGGTGTATAGTCAACCGAGAAATCTAGTTTGTCTTTATAAAATTTCACTGCTTTCTCAATGTCTGGAACCATAATGCCAAGGTGCTGAACACCTTGCAGATTTTCACTCAACAGCATGCAAACCTCCTTTGGGCTCAAAGTGTTAGAAAAAATATTGATTTTAATTTATTAATACTTTCTCAAACATCAACAAAATATCATAATCAAAGCAATCAATTCAAATAAATTATTGACAGAAATCCTTATCTTGCAATCACATATCCTGGTCCATATATAATATTTATCAAATAGTAATCAAATTATTGTTGATTTTTATGATTTCAACAAATTACTCATTACACAACAATAACCCTTAATCCAAGATCTTCCAATGCGACCTGCGTCTCTTTCTTAATCTTATTATCTGTAACAATCGTATGAACTTCGCTTAGAGGTATGATCGGCGCAAGAGCAATATTCCCAAATTTTGCTGAATCCACAACCAAAATTATTTCTTTTGCGTTCTTCACCATAGCACGTTTCACAAGCATTTCCTCGAAATTGTACTCAGTCACTCCTGCTTTAAAATCCACACCTCCTGCACCAAGAAACAGTTTATCAACATAAAAATCGGAAAATACTCGTTCTGCCAAATACCCAACTAGGGATAATTCACTCAGCCGTAAGAACCCTCCAGTAAGAATCAATCTTATACCTTGATGATCGACTAATTCACCAGCGATATGTAAGCTCCTCACAATGATTGTGAGATCCTGCTTTGTGCTGAGATTCCTAGCAATTTCCAATGTGGTTGTACCAACATCTAATGTGATACTATCCCCATTAGTAATAAGGTTAGCAGCTGCTTGTGCAATGCGCTTTTTTTCTGCTACGTTTGTGGTCGTTCTCGACACAAATGGCGGTTCGTAGCTTCTACCACGATTGCTTACTGCCCCACCATGAACTCGCTTAAGTAACCCTTGCGACTCTAAAACATCAAAATCCCGCCTAACGGTCATCTCGGATACTTTTAAAATTTTTACGAGATCAGCAACAGTTACTACTGATTGCTGGTCCAAGATTTCAACAATTTTTTGATGTCGTTCGTTTGATAACATAAAAATCCTTATAATGTTCGATTATGTGTGAATTATACACGAATTTTGTTTCCTGTTCAAGTATCTAAACGAGAGTGTTGAAAAACAAGTCATACTCACTTACAAAGGGAGGTTCACACAGATGTTATTTATGATCAATAAGAGGATTTCTCATTGTGAAGGATGGTCATTCATGTTGATTATAATCATATATTGTGCTGGTTTTTTTAACAAATCTTTCATTCTAAAAGCTATAGGCCTGCTTTTCTTTGAGTTTTGGTTCCTTTTGATGGAAATAACCGCTATTCTTTTGAGCTTAACCCAACCTTAACCATGTCATGCTCCTTTGATATTCAATGTATAAGAGATTGGTTGATACCCGGAGGTATCTATGGAACAAACGCCAGCAATCGACGTCATGGGACTAAAAAAAACATTTTAGGGAGATCAAGGCATTTGATGGCATTGATTTCTCGATCAAACGCGGGGAGATCTTCAGCCTGCTGGGACCAAACGGTGCAGGCAAATCCACAACCATCAATTTGATTACTGGCTTATTCCCACCGCAATCGGGCGATTCTGAAATCCTTGGTTTTTCCATCAGCAAGCATCCGATGTAGGCAAAAAAACATTATGGTTCCCGCTGGAAGGCACCAGTCCCGCGTTCTACCGCATTGGCCATCTGACTCCCGGAGCCTGGGTGATGGATGGATTGCAGAACATCACCGTGCGTGGGTTGGGATTTAATTCCGTGCTCAAACCTGCTGGCATCCTGACGCTTTTCTCACTTGGATTCTTTGCCACAACCTTGCTGGTCTTCTGGCTGGAGTGGCGCACAGCGCGTTAGCCAAAATTCCATTCTACATGCCATGTGATCCTATATGATCTCATGCTTGCCAAACAAGTTTTCCACCGATAAAGGTCATTTCCACAGTATAAGTCAATGCCAGGTCATGTGCTGATAATGCCGATGGGTTTTGTGGCCAGACGATGAAATCCGCAAATTTACCTGGTTCCAAGGAGCCCAACACCTGCTCCTGGTGCCCCGCATAAGCCGCTTCGATGGTGTGCGCCCGCAATGCTTCTGAAAAAGTCATCACCTGTTCCGGGGCAATAGGGGTCTTGTTGAAAGTGTAGCGTGTCATTGCACCAGCCAATGTCGCTTGCGGATGGTAAAACGGTGTTGAGGGGGCATCAGACCCAATCGCCAGGTGCAGCCCTGCTTCCAGCCATTCCCGGGTCACCATGATGCGATCCATTCGCTGCTCACCAAACAATCCCTGCCATCCATCCCCAAAGAGGTAGATAAACGCCGGCTGCGTGCTGACCACGACGCCCAGGTCCTTCATCTTTTGTGTCGCCTGCGGCGTGGTTAACACAGCATGCTCAATCCGGTGGCGAGGGTCAGATCGCGGATTTGCATTCATAGCACCTTCATAGACATCCAACACAAGGTCACAGGCAGCATCGCCAATGCAGTGCACACAGATCTGCAAACCGGTATCATGTAAACTCTTGACGGTATCCTTAAACATTTGCTGATCCCAGGTTGTCATCTGCCATTCATTGCCGTTATGGGGTTGGTGGGTAAAGGCAGTGGGACCCTGGCCGTCAATCAGGAATTTATAGCCCATAAAACGAGTTACATCATTGCGGATCACGTCCACCTGGTCAATCCTGTTCAGATCGGAAGGCCACTCCAGCGTTAGGTAGAGGTTATTTCGAAGATAGAGCTCCCCCTGGTTAGACATCTCTTGATATGCACGTAACGCATCCAGATCACGGATGTTATTATCATGGAAACAAGTCAGACCGCAAGATGCCATAAGCGTCTGTGTGTCAATTATGGATTGACGTACCAAATTATCAGTAATGGGTGGTGCGGCTTTCCGAAGGACATCCATTGCACGATGGTTAAAGAAAACACCCGTCAACTCACCATTCACTTTCTCGATGATGCCCCCTTCCGGACTGGGCGTATTGGGTGTGATATCTGCGAGTTCCAAAGCCACGCTGTTCGCAGTTCCCCAGTGTCCCCCAATATGCATCATAAAGACTGGATTTTCAGGTGATATGGGATCCAGATCTTCTTTGGTTGGAATAGGTTTATCCCTCAGCCCCATATAATAACCATTGATCCACTCACCAGGCTGCGTGCCCTTGATGACATCGCTGAGTTTCAGCTGCATGCTTGGGATATCAACAACATCCGGTGGATTAAATGGTGTGTAGTAGGATGTCATTAAGCCATACCCGCGAAAATGCAGGTGCGGATCAATCAATCCTGGGGTTACCGTGCGCCCTGACAGGTCAATAACCTGCGCATCCGCAGCAGCTATAGCAAGCATTGCTTCATTTGTACCGGTCATCAGGATGTGTTTACCTGAGACCGCCAGAGCTTGTACTACCGTATCTTGCGCATCTACGGTGCATATATTCCCATTAATCAAAACAAGGTTCGCTCGAGAGCCTTCTGGGAGACCAGCCGGTGCTTGAGTGTCAATTGTCATTGGCACGGCAGTGTCTGTCGGTATGACTGGTGTGGATTCCCCACTTTTTCGACAGGCCAGTACAAGTCCACCCAGACTGGCTGCCGCTAATTTCAAGAATTCACTTCGTGTAAGAATTTTTTTCTTGGCCACAGCACCCTCTTTTTCTTCGCACCTAATCTCAGTTTGTATTCTTTATTATGCCATAATTTCCGATAGCTTTTCAACCCATAACAGGCGAGGAAGTTCCGAAGAACAAATTTCCAACCACTCTCTGCCAAAATCGAGACGTAATTTTGGCTAAAAATAAGATCAAAATTCTTGGAGTCGGTTACCTCTCAGATTCTCCCCCAAGTGATACACTAATAATTTGGAAAAAGGAATTCGCTTGAAAATCCCACCCAACTTTCAATTAGCCATCCAGTTCCTCGAACCATGCGCACAGGTCATTGATTATGATCCTGCGATCGTGAAAGCTAAGCTGCATTCCGCTCTTTCCATCTTACCCATCTCCATTGTCATCATCGGATGGGATGTCCCAGAGAATTTTGTTGACATTTGCCGGCAGGAAACAAGTAAGACAGGGATTAAACTTTACCGCTGGCAGCCACTGCTCACAAGCGACGGCGAGCTGCCTGTCAGGGAAGATTCCCGTGTCATTGGATTGAATAGGATTCCCGTCCCCGGGTTTAACAACATGCCCTCTTTCACTTTCATGTGTCCGAATCATGTACACTATAGAGAACAATACTGGAGCATATAGCAGACATCCTTCTTCCAGATTGCCGGCTTTCCCCTCCCGACAGATCGATCAGTGTTGATGGAAAAGGGGCTGGATTCCATTGCCCTCACCAAAGAGATAGCAAAAGCAAAGCGTTCATCCTCCAAACCACTCCTCGAGGGCATTGAACTTGTTGAACTTCCCAAGATTACCTGGATTGATCAGGATCAGTTGGAAAAAGATATTCAAGCAATTTTGCAAAGCGCGGCTGATGGGATCGTCATTTCCTGGGACCTATGGCATATCAAAACAGAGCACCTTAAAACCTTGAGGGATATTATTTATACTCATTCGTCCCAGGGGGGTAATAATCCTAATTCATCCTTCTAGCGTATTGATCTCCTCAACACATTAGATAAGTTAAATCAAATTCAGGAAAGTCTTGACACTTGAAAAACACAGCAGCATTAATCAAAATAATATTTCAGTTACCCTTGCTACACATTCCACGCCATCTGCCATTTGTGCGCCAGTTCTACACCCATTCGATTGACCTCCTAATTAATGGACTCTAGACTTCCAATATAAGGAATAAATCTAATTTTATTTTCCCCACGTATCTTTAAAGAAAGTTAGGACGGCATCCAGATAGAGCTTTGAACAGTCTCGGAATAATTCCGCATGACTGCAGTTATCAAAAAGAACCAATTTTGCATGCGGGACGGCAGCTGCCAATCGCTGCGCATGGCTGACCGGGATCATTTCATCTGTTTCACTGTGGAGGATTAACACCGGTCTCGGCTTAACCTGCACAATATCTTCCACAGGCTTCACATCCTGGGGATTGATACCGTACAGGATCTTCCACATCAAAAAGACACCTGGCAGGAAAAGCATTGGCAAGCCGCTCTCTTTTGTCCAATTCGGTGCCACCAAATCAATCAAATCAGCAAAGGTGCTTTCCACCGCCAATGCACCAACAGCAGTTTCCTTTGCCGCCGCGCCAATTACAGCAGAGCCGCCCAAAGAGATGCCCAATACAGCGATTCTTCCCGGCAAGAATCCCTCATCCAGGAGATAATCGACAGCACCGAGTACATCCCACTGCTCATAGACTCCCCAGGTATAGCGCTTCCCCTCACTCTCACCATGTCCACGCAGATCCATCATCAAGACATTGAAACCCGCACAATGAAGTTCTGCAGCCAACTCAGGCAATTTGCCAGAAATCGCGTTTTGTTTACTGGCATTCCTGCCATGGACAAGGATAATCGAACGATCTGTGTCCTCATTAGGAACAAACCATGCTGCTAGCCGCAGCTTATCCCTCCTGGAGGGAAAATGGACTGTTTCAAAATCCAATCCAAAGGTGCCTGGATCCTGATCATATTGGGGGTGCTCGCCTACTTTTGTCATCGTCACAGCGGCATATGTCCCCACGCCAAAATAGATAAGAATAACCACCAGAAAGACCAAAATAAACCAAAACAGAAAATTCATTGATTAGTACTCTTGAATAATCACTGTTTACGATGTTTCTTCATTAAGAGGTCTTCTTTCTCATCCTCCGAAAGAAACGCCACTTCCAGCGCATGCTCCTGTGCCTTGCGGGTATCCTCGGAGGTCAGTCCAGCTGCTTCTGCCGCGATCGTAAACTCATGTTCCAAGGTCACCGGGCTGATACCAGGGTCATCCGTGTTGATCGTAGCCAGCAAGCCTAAATCCAAAAAAGTTTTAAGCGGGTGGTCTGCATAACTGGCAACAGTATTCGTGTGAACATTGCTGGTCAGATTCACCTCAATCCCAATCCGTTCCGCACGCATAAAATCGACCAATCCCGGATCTTCCAATATGCGTACAGCATGACCGATCCGGCTGGCGCTCAAATCCTTGAGAGCGTGCCTCACGCTCTCCGGACCATCAGATTCACCTGCGTGCACGGTGATCCCCCAGCCAACCTCCTTTGCTTTCGCAAAATGCGGTCTGAACAATTGAGCAGGATATTTCGCTTCATCCCCTGCTAAATCCAATCCGACAATAGCATTTTGATAAGCCAGCAATGCATTCAGTTCTTTGTAAGCCGTTTCAACACCATAAGTCCGGCTGATGATGCCAATCAGGTTCACCTGGATGTCCGGGAACGCATCACGCCCCTGTTGAATGCCATCAACGACCGCTTCAACCACGCCTTGGGGATTCAGGTCGTGCGGCTCAGCCATGAAAATCGGGCTGAAGCGCAGCTCAATATAATCAATGCCCTCTGCCTGTGCATCCGCTACATTTTCAAATGCCACACGAGAACAGGCTTCATAGTTAACAATGATCGAAGTCAGCAATGCAAACTTTTTGAAATATTCCGATATGTCAGATAGGGGTTCCGTCACCTGGACATGAGGTCGTAAGCCTTCCAGTGTGTCTGCCGGCAGAGGAATACCATATGCCTGACCCAACTCCAAGATCGTTTCAAGCCTTACGTTGCCATCCAAATGGCGGTGAAGATCAATAAGTGGTAAATCAGCATGGATCATAATGATATCTCATGTAAGATTGGCGATTGTGATTAGTATTATAATTTATCCCAACATTGAAAAAGGAGCAAGGAGAACCTGAATGTCCATTGTTCATCACTTTACCGGAAATTCTTCTGCTGAGAATTATTCATAGGAAAACATACAGCCAGAAGAGATCAACTTTCATGAGGTTCAGGGAGTCGTAAAGCATGTCCTGGTCGGTCCCAAGGAAAGCGCTCCTAACTTCATCATACGGTACTTTCAAGTCCCTGTGGGTGGTTGTACATTCTTCCATGAACACGCCCACGAACACGGCATGTTGATCCTCCATGGCCGCGCAAAAATCCAGATCAATGAGGATTACCATGAGCTAACTCCCCTGGATGCGGTCTTTGTGTCAGGGGATGATCTTCACCAACTCACAAATATCGGGGACACCCCCCTGGGGTTCATCTGCATTATTCCTCGATTGGAGGCGTGATCATGACATCAACAGTGCAGCATCTATTCTCTGTTCAGAATGAGCTGGGGGAAGGCCCAATGTGGTATCCCGAAGAGAAATGTCTCTATTGGGTTGATATCACTGCTGGTGACCTGTTCAAATCAGCCCCATCCTTATCAACTTTCAAGAAATATCATTTTAATACAATGATCGGGGCATTTGGATTCCGAGAAGGTAGCGGAATGGTTCTGGCAACCAGCCAGGGCTTTTCCCTTTGGAAGGAGGATCAACCCTCACTCGAAACCCTTTGGAATCCACTGCCAGACCGAGAGGATGTTCGGATGAACGATGGCAAGGTTGACCCCGCTGGACGTTTTTGGGCTGGCAGTATGTATGATAATCATCGAGAGGGCAAATTGTATCGTTTGGACCCGGATGGTTCTCAGCACGTCATCTTGCATCATATTGGCATCTCCAACGGATTGGGATGGAGTCCGGATCGCAAAACCATGTACTATACAGACTCGATCCAATACACGATCTTTGCTTACGATTATGACCTCGAAACAGGCAAAATATCCAACCAGCGTCCATTCATACAACTCCCTGAAGATGATCGGGGAATTGTTCCCGATGGTTTGTGTGTGGATGTGGACGGCTGCATCTGGAGCGCTCATTGGAACGGTTGGGAGGTTGTTCGCTACGATCCGCAAGGTAAACCGATCATGAAGATCGAGGTTCCCGCCCAGCAGGTCACCTCCTGCTGCTTTGGTGGTGAGAAACTGGATCAACTGTTCATCACCACCGCCAGAATTGATCTTTCGGTTGAGGCGTTAGCGCAACAACCGCTCGCTGGAGATCTCTTCATCTTTCATACGGACACACAGGGTCAGAAGACAAATTATTTCGGAGAAATGGAAAACTAAAGGAGTAACGATGCAGATTGGTGTTTTAACCGCCTTATACCAGGACCTCACATTTATCCAAGTTCTGGACAAGGTCAAAGCAATTGGGATCACAGCTGTTGAATTAGGCACCGGCGCGTATGCACCAAATCCACATATTGATTTGGATCGGATGTTGGAAAACAAAGCGGCGCGGGAAGCCTATCTTAACGAGCTTGATGATCGTGGAATAATCATCAGTGCATTAAGCTGTCATGGCAATCCGATCCATCCGAATCCCGAAGTAGCGAATAAAGCTGATAGGATCTATCGAAAAACAGTTCAACTGGCGATGCTTATGGAAATCCCGGTCGTGAATACATTTTCCGGTTTGCCATCAGGATGCCCGGGTGACAAAATGCCAAACTGGGTGACCTGTCCATGGCCGCCGCACTTCCTGGAGATTTTAAAATACCAATGGGATGAGGTTGCAATACCGTATTGGAAAGGTGCAACTGATTTTGCTGCTGACCATGGTGTCAAGATCGGTATTGAGATACATCCCGGAATGCTGATCTACAACGTGGAAACCATGCTGCGAATGCGAAACGAGGCTGGCCCAGCCCTTGGCACAAATTTTGACCCAAGCCACCTGTTTTGGAATGGTGTAGAACCCATTGCAGCTATACGAAAACTGGGTAATGCCATCCACCATGTCCATGGCAAAGATTGCTACGTTGACATCCAAAACATTGCTGTAAACGGGTGTAACGATCACAAACCCTATGAACAGATCGCCGATCGGTCCTGGACATTTCGCACCATCGGGTACGGTCACGATCTAAAATTCTGGAAGGATTTTGTCAGCGCCCTCAGGTTAGTGGGCTACGACTATGTCATCTCAATTGAACATGAAGATGCCATGATGTCCATGGAAGAAGGCCTTTCTAAGGCAGTTGCACTATTAAAAGAAGCTGTGATCACAGATCCCCCCGGTGAGATGTATTGGGCATAAGGTTGTGACCGGACCTGAAGCTATTTTATGTATTGATATTGACGGAACCTTACTTGACGAGCATGAAAGAATGCATCCTGAAGACGTCAAGGTTCTACATCATTTTCCAGAATTTATCCAACCGGTGATCACAACCGGCAGGAACCTGAATTCAACCAAAGCTGTTTTTCGACAAAACGGCCTGTTCAACTCTCTTGATCTGCCCTGGCCAGGTGTTTTCTTAAATGGCGGAGCTGGGTACCTTCCCTTTGAAAAAGGCCTTATCCAGAATTGCTTCACCAAAACAACACGAGAAACTTTGATCACGCTTGCTTTGGCATTCCCGGAGACAAGTTTTACATTTTTTACTATTGATGCAGTCTATCTGGTGAATCCCAACCAATTTTCCAGTCACATCGCCCAGATTCACTACCTGAATGCTATTGAGTCACGGGCACATGATATCCCGGAGGGGATCATAAAAGTGATGATCCTGGAACAAGACCCAGACGTATTGAAAAGGATCCAGAAGGAGACGAGAGACTGGGAAGCAGAAATGGGATATACCTTATCCTATGCCTACGAGATCAATCCAACCGGGATCACGAAAGCCAACACGCTAATGGCCGTTCTTGAAGCTTTGGACCTCATAAGATTACCAATTTTCATAGTTGGGGATGCTGAAAATGATCTATCATTATTCAAACTCGCTCAAAAAAGCTTCGCACCAAATACAGCCCATAAAACAGTCATGGAGTGTGCAGATCACATCATCCAACGTGAAACACGTGGGATTCTAATCCCAATTCTGGAAGAGATATAAATTATGAGGTTTACCCGAAACGACCTGAGATATAGTCTTCGGTCAGTTTCTCTTCCGGGTATGTGAATACTTTCGAGGTTTCCCCACATTCAACAAGATAGCCGGCTCGGTCTTCATCCATATTAATAAAAGCGGTGAAATCAGAAGACCGTGCTGCCTGCTGCATGTTGTGGGTCACAATAAGGATCGTGAAATCTATTTTTAATTCTTGAAGAAGCTCTTCAATCTTCAATGTAGATATCGGGTCCAGGGATGAGGCTGGTTCATCCATCAACAAAACATCCGGCTCTACTGCCAAAGCCCTAGCGATACATAAACGCTGCTGCTGCCCACCCGAGAGTGCAAGTGCAGACTTCGTTAAATCATCCTTAACCTCATCCCACAAAACAGACTGACGCAAGCTGCGTTCAACGATATCATTCAATTCAGTCATTGATTTCAAACCATGCGCCCTTGGACCATAGGCAACATTGTCAAAAATTGATTTTGGAAAAGGGTTTGGCCGCTGGAATATCATCCCCACCGATTTTCGTAGATCAACGATATCCATCTTGCGGATATCATTGGCATCTTTGTTTATTTTCCCATTGGTCGTCACATTAGGAATCAAATCATTCATCCGATTGAAAGCACGGAGAAAAGTTGATTTACCACAGCCTGAAGGTCCAATGATGGATGTTATCGCATTGGCTTTGATCTGTAAATTGATGTCTTTTAATGCCCGAAAGTCACCATAGTTTACTTCCAGGTTTTCAACTTCAAATTTGTAGTGATTATTACGATCAGCCATCGGAATCACTTTAGTCCCGTCAAACGAGATGTCAACCGTCGTGAAAGGATATTAATTACCAGGTTCAAAAGTATGATCGTGATGATCAAAATCGCTGCTGTTCCCATGGCTTTATCAAAGGCTCTCGTCTCTGATGCCAACATATAAACATGGAGAGCCATGGAACGACCAGAATTCATAATCGACTTGGGCAAATGATAGCTGCCGCCTAATGTGACCCAGAATATTGCGGTTTCAGCTATGATCCTCCCGACACTTAATACGATCCCTGTTACAATCCCGGGTAGTGCAGTAGGCAGGACAACATTGAAAATCGTGTACCACTTGGTCGCTCCCAGGGAAAGGCTGCCTTCACGGTAGGATCTCGGCACCGTCAACAAAGCTTCCTCGCTGGTGCGGATGATCGTCGGTAAAACCAAAGCTGCTCCACTAAGTGAAGCAGAAAGCAATGAAAACCCTAATTTCATATATGAAACGAATAAGGCAAAACCAAACAGGCCAAAAATAATTGAAGGCACACCTGCCAGGATCTCCACACTTGATCTGGAAGCTTTAACCAGGAAATCGATGATCTTGCTCCCCCGCAAGGCGTCTCCGGCATACTCGACTAAATAGATTGCAGCACCAATACCAAGAGGTGTCGCAATCACTAGAGTCAGGATAACCAGGTAAAGCGTAGTCACAATTGTTGTTGACATCCCACCTTCACCAGAAACGCCGCCAGCTGGTCGTGTGGTCAAGAAATCGAGGTTAATCACCTGCAAACCCTGTGAAAGCACATAACCAACGATCCAGAAGACAACTGCCATTGCCAATATACCGCACAGCCAAACGAGTGCATATCCAAAGATTTGAATAGTGTTTTGCCGTTTCAGATTTCTCTTGTTTTTTGCAAGTTCAACAACGGACCCGACTTCAGCTCTCACGCTATTCCTCCTGTTTCTCTCGCAAAAAGAACCTTGCGGCGCTGTTCACCAACATGATCATAATGAATAATAAAACCCCTGTAAAAAATAATGCGGAACGATGTGCACCCGCTGCATAATTAATTTCCACTGCGATATTGCCCGTCAATGTACGGGCGGTATTGAGAATAATTGTCAGCGGATTTTCCGTCAGCGGCTTTGGCATAGCAATGGAATTTCCAATCACCATGATCATCGCCATGGTTTCTCCCAACGCACGTCCAATACCCAAAATAACTCCCGCGATAATTCCGGACCGGGCTGCTGGCAGGATCACCTTTACGATTGTTTGCCAATGAGTTCCACCTAGGGCCAGAGAACCTTCCTTATATTCTCTGGGGACAGCGCGGATGGCATCCTCAGCAATATTTGTGATAGTTGGGATGATCATCACAGCCAGGATGATTGATGCGTTCAGCAGGCCAAAGCCTGTATTTCGTGGAATATCAATATTTCGGATAAGCGGTGCCAGGACGACCATTCCAAATAAGCCGTAAACAACAGAGGGAATACCAGCCAATAATTCCACAGCTGGACGCAGTATCTCTCGGACCGCTTGTGGTGCCACCTCAGCCAGCAATATCGCTGTTCCAACGGATAACGGCACTCCGATAACAATCGCCCCAAATGTGCTCAATATCGATCCCAGAATCATAGGCAAAAGCCCAAACTGGGCTTCATCAGTACCGATAATTGATCCCGGCCGCCAGATCGTACCCAAAAGCATAGTATCCAAGCCAATTTCTTCCACCGATTGCCAGGCTTCAGTCATTGTAAATAGGAAAATTAAGAGAACAATGATAATACTGCTCAGAGCAGTTGCCAACAATATATACTTTACAGTTCTATCCACAAACTCACGCTGTTTGGGGCTTTCTTCGTAATACTGGTCAATTTTCATCAGGGCAAAGATCAGAGCAATTGGGATGATTGCATAACTCAGGAAATACAATAACCCTCGCCACACAACCTGCAGAATAGATGAAATTGGTACTACCAATTCCCCCGCAAAAATACTGGACGATATGGCAAATATAATGATAACAAAATAATAAATGATGAATAAGGTAAGAACAGTTAATAGGGTTGTCCTCGCCCAATTTTTATATTGCCAAATTCCCTTCGCAACAAGACCTAATAAAATTCCAGCAAGTATCGCTCCGATACAGTAATGAATATGACTAAGCCCCAGCAGACTATCTTCATTCACCTCAATAGATCCAGGTGTAACAAATAAATATATTGCAAAAGCTAGAGCAGCAAGTGCAGCAAGACCGAGTAGGATAGATAATGATTTTGAGATTATGCCAACGTATGGGGGTTTATTGATGGTCTTTGATTGGAGATTTGACATGTAGTTTATTCCTAAATGTTGAAGGCGACTATTTATTATAACAGCGCGCCTTCAACACTTTTAGGGATTCATCTGATCAGCATACCTGGATCAGAAACCAGAACATTTTTATTTCACAGTTATATAATCTTCAGACACAATTTCCTGACCCATATCACTGAAAATGAAGTCAAGAAAAGCTTGAGCAAGGTCATTTGGACCGCCTTTGGTCAGCATGTTCAACGGACGGAAGATTGGGTAAGTCTCATTCTTGACATTAGCAATAGATGGCTCCACACAGTCGATCGCCACCGTTTTGATGCTCTCGTCAAGGAAACCAAAAGAGAGATAACCAATGGTGTCAGGTGTTTCAGCAACCGTCGTGCGAACCTGGCCGTTTGATTGCTGGAGCAGTGCATCTTCTGTAATAACCGCTTCTGTATCGCCAGATTCCATGACTAATTCTTCGAAAGCTGCGCGGGTTCCTGAACCCTCTTCCCTTGAAACAACAACGATCTCCGCATCTGTTCCACCAACTTCAGAATAATTGGTGATCTCACCAGCAAAGATCGCTTTCACCTGTTCAAGGGTCAAAGAAGGTAATTCTAAATCGGAGTTGGTTACAATAGCAATGCCATCATAAGCAATTGTGAAAACCTGAAGTTCTGGGAAGATTTCAAATTCTGATTCCTTCACATTGCGCGAGGCGTTACCAATATCGACAGTACTTTCACCAGCGGAAGTAACACCAACACTGGAACCACCACCCTGAACCTCAATCATAACCTCAGGATTGTCAGCCATAAAAGCCTCAGCTAAGGCTTCTGCCAGCGGTTGGACTGTTGTTGAGCCTGCAAGCTGAATCTGCCCTGAAAGTTCATTCAAGGTCGCTTCCTGTGGTTCAGTTTCTTCCTCCATCTTTGGTTCTTCTCTTTCCACGCTCAAATCAGGTTTGCAGGCTGAGAATAAGACTGCCGAGATCAAAACGAGGATTATACTAACAAAATATTTTCGACGCATTTTTTCTCCTTTATGAGAATAAACTTATGAATTGTTTGACATGGGTATCTTATCAAATGGGATTTAACAACCGTGCAACTGCAAATTAACAAAATGTCAATTCTTGGTTAAATCTGATTGATTCTCAAATGAACAATATGGTTAACGCACTGTGATATTAAAATTGATTTGAATAGATGAATATTTTTGAGTGATTCTGTCCCATTAGTAATAATTTTTAATTATCCAAAATCAATAAGTCTAGATCATGAAAAAGTAAGATGTGATCAACATCAGTGCTGGTTCTGCTTGTCATAGTTGTGGCGTCCATGTTGTGAGCAGAGCATAAAGACCGCTATTGTTACACGAGATTTCATGTATCATGGAAAATAAAGATGTTAGGATACTGTCTTATCACAAAGTCACAGATCTCAAAGATGGCATTGACGTGAATGCCCCCTCCAAACATCCATCATGTGTATTTACACCACCGGTGAAACCACAGCCGAATCCACCAAAGCCTATTACGGCATACCGCAGGACATTATCCCTTCTGGGAGCATCATGCGATGGGAAAGCGGTTAATATTTACATGCAGATGAAATGGAGGGTATTCAAAATACGAACAAATTTAGCAAAAATGATTTACAGGTCTGAATTGATTCCTGATTTCAGAAATTTTAAAATGGCTGCTACAAGTGTTTAATAATTACTTCTGGCCTTTTCTCGTTCTTCTAACCAATCCTCGAATGAATTAGGAACAGGCAAAATTTCTTCGGAGAGTCTCATGGATAGTGAAATAGCATCCTCAGGGCAGGCTCGAACACAAACGCCACACCCGACACAACAATCCGGATCGATGTTTGATACATCTAAAATCGTAATTGCATCAAATTGACAGAGACCCTCACAAATACCACAACCAGTACAAATATCATCAGACACTTGCGCCAGATACGCAGAACGAGCGACCACGTTTGCTATATGAGCTTCAGCAATCCCACGTAAAATTCCACAAGAACAAGTACAGCAGTTACACACATAGGAGATATCGCCCTTGTTATTTGATACAGTATGGACTAATCCTGCAGCAGCAGCCTGGTCTAATACGTCCAGGGCACCATCGAGACCTAAAGCTTCAATACCTCCTATGCCTTCAAATGCATTTGGTGTTTCACTCAAAACCAGACACACCCTAACCGGATGATCACAACCTTCACCAATGAGCGCTTTTTGTTTTCGACAAATGCAATCCATCACACCCCAGGCGCTCTTTGCAGATAACAACTCAATAACATTGTCCTCAGGAAGGATTTCAACTTTGTCGTTGACTGTCTCATTTACTGGAATGATACGATGAAACTGAGGTGTAACTGAGAGAAGGTCATGATTGGCTTCTCGATAATATTCTTCAAATAGATTTGCAAAGGTTTCATCCATCCTGCTGACTTGATTCTCGTAAAATCCAACAATAAACGGTAACAGCCTAACCGACAATCCCTTATCACCATGCTTGATGTTGATCAACCCTTTACCAGCCATACTCTTTATATGGCTTCGCACATCACTTTTCGAAATCCCTGACTTTGTAACGCTCTCATCTAAAGGCGTATATGCCAGTGAAAGTTTCGCAGCCAGCCCAGCTTCTGAAGCCGTGAACAATTGCGCTAAAAGCTTGAATTCCACACCGCTTGCTGTTGAAGGGAAACGTTGCGGAAAAGAATCCAAACGTGCTGCCAGGGCTTGGTAGTTCTCATTATCATTCATGGATAAGACCTCACGATCACTTGAACCTGATCCAAATTATCATGGATGTATTATATCTTCAGGGAGCATTCCTTGAAGGAGGACGGCCTCGGATAGATTTAAAAAATGGAAATTAAATACGGCTTGTTATGCTTCCGACTGCCAATGGGTATGATAGTTTCCCTTCATATCTACCCGTTGGTAGGTATGTGCTCCAAAATAATCCCGCTGTGCCTGAATTAGATTGGCAGGCAGTTGTGCTGTCCGCAAGCTATCAAAATAAGCAATAGCCGAACTCATTGCATACACTGGAATACCCAAACCCAAGGCGGTTGAGATCACATAGCGCATAGCGCCTTGCCGATGGACCACACAATCACGAAAATCCTCATCCAATAGTAAGTTGGCTAATTTTTCATTTCGGTCATAGGCACACATAATATCATCCAGTAAATCTGCCCGGATGATGCAGCCTGCCCGCCAGATTTTGGCAATACACTGCATATCTAAATGATAATCATATTCCTCAGAAGCCAGGATCATCAATCCAAACCCCTGAGCATAAGAAATGATCATGCCGGCATACAAAGCTTCTTTGGCGGCATCGATCAGCTGTTGACGATTTCCTGTAAAAACCAACTCCGGACCCTTGAGTACCTGACTTGCTTCCATCCTGCATTCCTTCATTCCGGAAATGATCCGGCTGGATACTGCAGCATTGATGGTGTGTGTCGCTGCACCTAGGTCTAAGGCACTCTGGCTGGTCCACTTTCCAGTTCCTTTTTGTTTGGCTTTATCTAAAATCACACTTAAAATTGGTTGACCAGTCCCAAGATCCACTTTATTTAAGATTTCACCGGTGATCTCAACCAGGTAAGATGAGAGCTCGCCAGCATTCCACTCAGAAAACAATTCCCCCAATTCATCATCTGATAATCCCAAACCTCGATGCAATAGATCATACACTTCCGCAATCAACTGCATAATGGCATATTCAATCCCATTGTGAACCATTTTGACATAATGACCTGCACTACCCCTCCCTAAATAATCAACACAGGCTTCTCCATCATGTGCTTTTCCTGCAGCAGCAGTAAGGATCTCCCTGACAGCTTCCCAAGCTTCTCGCTGACCACCAGGCATAATGCTGGGACCATGCAATGCTCCTTCTTCACCACCAGACACTCCTGCCCCAACAAACATAAGCCCTTCTTTATTTAGGGTGATATTTCGATGTTCTGTGTCCTCGAAAAACGAATTACCGCCGTCAATTAGAATATCGCCCTGTTCAAGATAGGGTTTGATTTCTTCAATAACCGCGTCAACAGCAGGACCTGCTTTAACCATCAACATAATCTTGCGGGGTTTTTCAAGTTTTTCAGCCAGATCCTTATAGGAATAAGTCCCAATAACAGCTTTATCTTTAGCTGAGGAATTAATAAAATCGTTTGTTTTCGCAGGTGTGCGATTGTAAACTGCTACGGGATACCCCTTGTCAGCAATATTTAACACCAGGTTTTGCCCCATCACACCCAAGCCAACCAGACCAATTTTCGCTTTTTCCATTCATACTCCTCTTTTTAATGATCCTTGTCTGATTTTACCTGATTCCGCATTTCTTCAGCAGCTGTAACGACCTCATGGTCCATAATCTATTTAAAAATTCCACTCTCGACATCGTTAACAACCATGAGTTTCGTGATTTATCGCTAAATTTTATCTCTCTGCTTTGCAAACAGATAATGATCATATGGAACGCAAAAAGCCCATACCTGCTCAACGCAGAGGGCTTATATAATGATAATCAATGCTTAATGCGAAGAAAATTTAAAAGTTGAGATTTAATATAGGCGGTTCGGAGTTAACCATATATCAATAAGGTTAATCCACCAATCCATAGAATAGTGGTAAGGGGTCCACTGCTTCGGATACGATCTTGACAGCTCCCCTAAGATTGGCTTCTGCTTCTTGCAGCGTCACCTCATCCCGGGCATGGATCACGAACAATGGTTGACCATTCTCAACATGGTCTCCAACTTTAACATGAACCATAATTCCTACCGCAAGATCTATTGGTTCACCTTTCTTCCGCCGACCAGCACCCAAGAGCACCGCCGTCTCTCCAACCGTCCGAGCATGGACTTTGGAAACATAACCATCTTCCCATGCCTCAACTACCAATTTGAATGGTGCTTCAGGAAGCTTGTCAGGTTTGTCAATATAGGAGACATCCCCCTCCTGTGCTTCGACCAATTTCCTGAGATAATCCAAACCACTGCCAGAGTCAATCGCTTCCTCAGCCAAAGTCACAGCCTGCGATTTTGATCCAGCTTTTTTGCCTAGGATCAACATTTGACTGGCAATCTCCAGGCAGTGTGCTTTAAAATCCTCCGGACCCTGGCCTTTCAAGGTCTCTATGGCTTCTTTCATCTCCAGCGAATTGCCAACGGCCATCCCCAGGGGTTGATTCATATCTGACATAACAGCCACGACGTCCCGCCCACTCAGCTCACCAATAGAAACCATCAAGGATGCCAGCTTGCGCGCTTCATCGAGAGTCTCCATAAAAGCACCATTACCCATCTTAACATCCAACACAATGGCTTGTGCCCCTGCCGCTATTTTTTTACTCATGATTGAAGAAGCAATCAGAGGGGTCGATTGGACTGTCCCGGTCACATCCCTGAGGGCATAGAGTTTTCCATCAGCAGGAGCAAGGTCCACACTTTGTCCAGTGAGAACCATCCCTAAAGTACCCAGCTGTTTGAGAAATTCTTCCTTAGAAAGGTCAGTTCGATAGCCAGGGATCGATTCAAGCTTATCCAGCGTCCCGCCGCTGAATCCCAACCCTCGCCCGGACATTTTCCCCACTGGCAATCCACATGCTCGAACCATGGGAACAACTGCGATGGATGTCTTATCTCCGACTCCGCCTGATGAATGTTTATCGACAGCGATATCAACCACATCCTTTAGATCCAGCGTATCGCCGCTGTTGGCCATCGCCATTGTGAGGTGAGTTGTTTCTTCTGGAGTCATCCCCATAAGGAGAACGGCCATCGCCCAAGCTGATGCCTGGTAATCCTCGATATCTCCTGCGGTGTATCCCTGGATGAAAAAGTTAATCTCAGCTTTGGATAATACTTGCCCATCACGTTTCTTTTTTATGATATCAACGGCCCGCATATGCACCTCCTCCACATCTTATTCTACCGTAATTAAAAAACCGTAAGGTTTCAAATTGCATTCCTATGCTTGAAACCTTACGGTTAGGTCCATATTTCAATCACTTCTTATTCTGCAGGACGTACAGTGACCTTTCGCTGTGGTCCTTCTCCAATGCTCTCTGTTTCAACGAGCGGGTTATCCCGCAATTCAATATGGATAATCCGGCGTTCATTCGGCGACATCGGCTCCAAAACCTGCCTGCGACCGGTGCTGATCACCTGTTGAGCAATCATTTGACCAAGTTTGCGCAGCTCTTCTTCTCGCCGGCGTCGATAGTGTTGAATATCGATAATCAGAGGGACCCAACGGCCTAACTCCCGCCCAACGATCAAACTGGTGACATACTGTAAGGCATTAATGGTCTCAGCTTTGCGTCCGATCAAGAAGCTCAGGTCTTTCCCCTCAATATCAATTAATACTGGTGCTACTCGATTAGTATCACCTTCCCCCAGTTTCACTGTGACATCAGCGTTGACATGCATCTTCTCAAGGATGATATTGATCGTTTCCCTGGCGATACTGACTTCTTCAGACTCATCATCAATCACACCGTCAGCTGTAGGTTCCTCATGCGTTACATCTCCGGTCTTCACTTCTTGCGATTCCGCTGCATGAGATTTGATTTTCAAAGCCACTCTTGCTTGCCGAGTGCCTAGTCCAAGTAATCCTTTTTTACCTTCGTCAAGAACTTCAACGTCAATATCTGCTATGGTCAAGCCAAGGTCCTGCAAGCCTTTTTCAATTGCTTCTTCCACTGAAGGTGCAATGATTTCCAATTTCGTTCTTTCTTCAGACATTATTCCCTCGATGTATTCCCATTTGTTGAACGAGATGATTCCTTATTTCTTACTCTTCTTCTTCATTTTCGGACGCATTTGTTTGGTCGTTTGACGCTTAGTGCTTTCAGACGCAGGTTTTGTTGGTTCTTCAGTTTCCTCAACAGTTTCTGGTACGTTTTCCACTTTGGCATCCACAATTCCTGATTTTGTCTTTCCAGGCTTCTCATCCTTCTTCTTCAGGAACGGGAAGATATTGGACCAATTTGCCCTTCCTAGGAGGGCATATTGAATGATGCCGAAGAGGTTGCTGGTCAGGAAATAGATCGCCAGGCCAGATGCCAGAGAGTAAGCCATGAAACCCATCAAGATCGGCATATAAATACTCATTGAGTTACTGATCATTGCACTTTGATCATTCCCGGTTGAGGGGGGCTGGATCAATTTTGACTGCAAAAAGGTTGTGGCAACAACCAGGATGGCCAGGAATGGGATTGCAATTCCAAAAATATTGATCCGTTCAGGCTGTCCAAGATCCATCCACAGAAACTGGTTTTCCAAGGGTAGTATTTTCGAAGCATCAAGCAAACGGGGATAAATGATCTGCTGCAACTTGGTAAGCTCTAAGGGAGAAGCGGCCATAGCTCGCGTCACACTTTGATAAAGCCCAAGGATAAGCGGCAATTGGATCAATGTTGGCAAACAAGAGCCCAGCGGGTTAACACCAAACTCCTTGTGAAGCTTCATCTGCTCTTGAGCTAATTTTTCCTTATCGTTCTTATATTTCTCCTGCATCTTCTTGTAGCGGGGATCTTCCTGCATCACCTGCATTGATTTGGTTAACTTAAACTGTTGAACTGTCAGGGGATGGGTTATCAAGCGGATAAGGATGGTAAAGAGAATGATCGATATCCCAAAATTATTGACCAGTGAGTTGATCAATAATAAAACATTTACAAAAGGTTGAATAACAATGGTATCCCACATAGGTATTTTCCTTTAATCCTCAGGGGTAGTGGACCAGAGCTGTGCACCGGTTAAATTATAGCCATAGACGAGGTTGTCACCTTTGATCGTCCCTGCAACCAGGATGTCACCACTTTCTGCAGGTGCCTGATAGATCTCGCCATCTAAAGTGGATTCCCACTTCGGGCTGCCATCAAAGCCAACTGCTTTGATCGTGCCTTCCTGTATGGCCAGGACAAATCCATCCTCAATCATTGTCAGTCCGCTGACAACGGTGCCTGAAATATTAGTTTGCCATACAGACTCGGCATCATCGGCTTTTAATGCATATAACTGACCGCCTGAATCAGCAAAATACAAAACATCTTCAATCAGAAGCGGGTTACCCCAGATGCTCTCAAGGCTCTCATTTGCATCAAAGGTCCACAAATGATCTCCCGTAGTTGTGTCCAAAGCAACCATATCCTTCCCGATAGAGCCAACATAAATCACTGATCCATCTTCACTCAAAGCAGGTGCACCAACCACAGCACCAGCCATTTCCGTTGACCATAATTCTTCGCCATCCTTAGTGAGGGCGTAAACATAATGATCCATGGAGGCTATATAAACAACATCGTCGGTGACCTGAGGTTGTGCCCAAATATAATGTCCAGTCTCAAAAGTCCAAAGCAAATTTCCTTCTGCGCTGATCGCATAAAGGTTACCATCATTGCAAGGCGCATAGACAATTCCATCGGCTTCTGCAGCTTGGCCGATAAAATACCCTTTGGCTTCAGAGAAAGTCCACTCAACATCGCCATTCGCAATATTCAGCTTATAAAAATTATTTGCCAGGTCACCAATATAGACAAATGAATCAGCCAGTAATGGTGTTGCATAAAAGACAATCTTGTTATCTTTCTTTTCTGGAAAATGCCAAACGACGGATCCAGATTCGGCATCCAGTCCGTAAACATAAGGGCCATATGCTACGACGGCAGTCTCATCCGCGAGGGAGATGCCAGGTGTACCGGTTACCCTCGGCCCAGAAACGCATGAGCTCAGGACAAAGGATAAACCCAGCAATACGACAATGATCAAAAAATGTGTTTTTTTCATACATTTACTCTTCTAATAATAAAATTAAGGAACCGGGTCAAAACCACCCGGATTAAATGGGTTGCATCGAAGTATTCTCTTAAGTGCCATCCAGCTACCTTGTAGAGCACCGTACTTATAGATCGCTTGGTAACCATAATGGGAACAAGTCGGATAGAATCGGCAGGTGTCTGAGGGTAAAGCAGGGGAAAAAACCAGCTGGTATAAGCGTATCACTCCAAGCAAAATCCATTGAGGAAGTGATATTAAACGAAGTGGGATATCTCGCAGGCGAGGTTCTAATTCTGATAGGTTACCAACTTCTGTTTTAACAGTCAACTTTATTTTTCTTTCATCAGACCCGCTTGACCAAAAAGTTTTCTCAACGCATTCAATAGATACTTGTACTCTACGGCCAAAATTGGTCTTCTCGCGACAATCACGAGATCATAACCCTGAATTATATCCATTTGAAGGCTTTGGAAAGCGGAACGCAATCTTCGCTTGGCTAAATTCCGCTTAACGGCGTTACCAACTGACTTGCCAGCAATAACGGCTAACTGGTTGTATTCAAATGGATTTTGTAGACATCCTAATACCATAATATCGTGTACAAATGATGAGCCTTGCTGACGTACACGTTTGATATCTTCACTGCGATTTAATCGAGAACTTCGCTTCAATAAATTTCCTGTTCAGCATGAGTTTGTTAATTTCATTGAATTAAACATACACCAGGTATTTATTACCAACGAGTCTTTTTCACGTGATTATTTGCTTTTTTTGCCAGCTCATGTCGGCCTTTAAGCCGTCGCCTTTTTAATACCCTACGACCGCCAGAAGTCTTCATACGTGCTCGAAAACCATGCACTCGTACACGGCGGCGGCGTTTGGGCTGATAGGTTCGCTTTGGCATCTCAATGATTCCTTTCTTATTTTTTTACGTTCTCAATACAAGAGCATTAAGAACAGCCAACAATTATACCGTATGCCCATATCATGGTCAAACAAAGCAAGTATCAAAATATTCATCTACATATCATTCAATTGACAGTTTGATTTTAGACATATATATGCAAATTCTCACTTAAAAATCCAAGATAGATATGAAATCACTCTCTTCGCATGATGTGCATTTTTTCATTCACAGCAGCTCTTTTATGACCATCAGATGCTGAACAAGATGATGCCATGTACCCAAATTTGGATACCCCCACTTATGAAGCAATGATCTGCCCGATCAGTGCATCTCGCTGTGAATGATGTCTTTCTAAACTAACCAGCGAGATTTGATTCCAATATTCGCCTTCTGCATTTGCATAAACACGAATATATGTATCCGTTAACCCAGAGAGCTGACTGGGGCAATCTTTGGATTGGTGATGGAATTCCCATAAGACTGGGATTTGCGTGCCAATAAATTTATCACGATAGGCATGCCCTCCCTCTTTGAATATCTCTCGTACAGCAGCATTTCGAGCTTTTGCAATTTTCATGGGTACCCCTGGTTTCATAAGATATGCAGCAGTCCCTGGGCGCGGAGAGTAAGTAAAAACATGCCCACCTGCAAATCCGATTCTGTGAAGGAAATCTTTCGTCTCAGCGAAATCATTTTCTGTCTCACCCGGGAATCCAGTGATGATGTCGGTCGTAATGGCTATCTCCGGCACAGCCTCACGAATAGAGTCAATCAGATCGAAAAATAACCCGGTTGTGGTCGGTCGCCCCATCGCCCGCAAAGTAGCATCGGACCCGGATTGGAGTGGGATATGCAAATGCCGGCATAGGCGTCTCTCCTTCCAAAAATCTAATAATTCAAGGGGAAAATCCCACGGCTCAATCGAAGAAAACCGTAAACGATTAAACCCATCCATCTTTAACACACCCTCCAACAAGTTTTCTAATCCTTTCGGCGGCGATAGATCTCGCCCCCAAGCACCCAATTGAACACCTGAAAGGACTATTTCTTTTGCCTTCCCTGCTACTGCAGCTTGGATATCTCTCTGGATCTCAGGCAGCTTTCGTGAGTGCGATTTTCCTCGTGCCAGTCGGGTTAGGCAATAGGTACAGTAATTATCACACCCTTCTTGCACCTTAATAAAAGCCCGTGTGCGTGCGCGGTCTCCAGGCAAAGGTTCCCGCACCAAGTTTAAACTCGAAGCTACCTCAGGATCTAATTCTAAAATATCAGTAATAAGATGTTCCTTTGAATCATTGGTGCAAACACCTGTAACACCGGATAGGGCACGAGCTTCTTGGGGGTACAATGTTGCCCAACAACCAGTAGCAATAACCCTTGGGGCACCCAAGCGACTAGCACGGCGCAATTTCTTCCGCGAGTCAGCTGCTGCCTTTACAGTGACAGCACAGGTGTTAACAATCGCCAGGTCAGCATGGGATGGGTCACTAACCACTTGATGCCCCAACGCCCTGAAGAGATTAGCAAATCCCTCTACTTCGCTTTGGTTCAATCTACAACCAATGACATCAAAGAAAATCTTCATATGCTAAGGATTTAGGACGATAAAATTATCAAACAAAACATTCACCCCTGGTTCCGAAAAGCTTCCGGCAATCAAACCAACATCACCAAAGCTCAGAGAGTCATCCTGCACTTGCAGTAGCCTGGTGTCATTCACGACCAATGCCAGGGTCTCACCCTGGCAAAGGGCATGAATTTCATTGTCAGTGTTCCCTTGATTAATGACCTCACTAAAGTCTAAGTGCTTCTGATCGATCAATGTTTGATGTCCTTCAATGACCTTCAATATTCCATAATAACCATCGGAACTGATGATCAATGCATAGAAGTTTATGGGGTCCTGATATCGACACAATAAACCAATTAAATTATTATTCGGACCGCCGATTTTACTGGCTCGCGCATAGACATGCGCATTTTTGAAGTTCAACCCTGGCACACTCCAAAATTGAAAATTTGGGATCTCTGATCGAAATTGAAAGCCGCCCAGAGCGTATCCTGAAAAACTGCGCGAATCCTCACTTGTTACCCATCCACCCTTTTCGCTTGAAAAATCATCTTTGAACAAGATGGGATCATCCCCTCCCCACGGTAAATTATCAGCCGAAAATAATTCCGAATAGCATGCAGAAAGCAGAAGTAGGAGGGGGAACAACATTACTAATTGATATTTATTTTTGAGTTTCATCAACATCTCTAACTGGTAGTTTTTTCCTTCAGAGGTCAATTATATCCATCCACACTTAGATTGGGAATAGAGACAAATACGATATGTCTATTCACATAATTTCTACTTTCGAATTATATCTCACACCATGCTCCAAAATAGAAACATTCAAGTTAACAACGACTAAAAAACAAAAAAACCCAAATTTGGGTTTTCATCTAGACCGGTCGTATTGTTAATGATTTTGGTTAATAACAACCCCGCCATGCCGTGTGCCGCTGAGTTTTGAACCTGCTATCGCAGGTTTGTCGTTCCCATCAGATCCGCCTTGACATCAGTCTATCGCGTCACTGAATGGAGATCAGACGTTAGTAAAGGGTGTTGGCCCAAAACTGGTATGCTGCATCACGAACACAGCAGGGTATTTAACTTATACCATAATTCTATTTCGTTGCAAAGGAAATTAATGTTAAATCTGGCTGGTCTGGATTTGAATTGAATAGCTTAAATGCTCCCTCCTACAGCAAGTAGATAGCCGGTTATAATCATTCTTGTCATCATCACATATTGAGGTGAAAATTGAGAACATTCATTGCTGTGGATTTCCCACCAAATATAATTGAAAAGATAGACGGAATCATTTCCTATTTCAAAACACAACTTCCTGAAAGAGCTTTAAAATGGGTTGCTGCTGAACAGTTACATTTAACAATAAAATTCATTGGCGAATTGCCTGATCATAAGTTATCCGAGATAAAATCCATCCTAACTGAAGCGATGGGAAATCATCCTGTCTTTAAGATGGGTATTAAAGGTTTAGGGATGTATCCGCACGTTCAAAAACCCCGTGTTGTTTGGTTGGGAATTACCGGAAAGCAACCATTGATTGAGTTACACAAAATCCTTGATCAAGCTCTGGCAAAGGTCGGTATCAAATCTGAACGGGACAATTTCAGCCCACACCTCACCATTGCGCGTGTTCGCAGGCAAACGAACCAGGAGACGGTTGAGGAAATTGGAAAGACGCTTTCCCAATTCAAGGTTGATTCACTTGGAACGATTGAAGTGCAGCAAATACGCTTATATCAAAGTAAATTAACCCCTCAGGGACCAATTTACACGTCTTTGCTGAAGATACAACTGAATAAAGTATAATCTTCATATTAGATCAGCTATAGGATAGTGAGGTGAAATCTGGAAGCAATTGAATTAGCAAGAAACATTGCCAACTTTCTTGAGAGTAAAAAAGGGGAAGATATCATTATTTTAGATATCAAGGACATCGCATCATTCACTGATTATTTTGTTATCGCAAACGGCACAAGCCAAAGAATGCTGCAGTCCATATCCAGTTTATTAGGTCGGGAAATTAAGAAACAATTTCACAAGACGACAATACCGCAAGGGAATCCAAATTCAGGATGGATCGTACACGATTACGGAGATGTAGTGGTGCATTTATTTTCTCTCCAACAAAGGGACTACTACCGCCTTGAAGACCTTTGGTCAGAGGGTAGTGTTATCTTGCGGTTGCTTTGAATTGATCAAAGAAGCACTAAGAAAATATATCTTTATTCAACATCAAATCAAATTTTGAACAAGAATTATGCTTGAGGGGAAATATAAACCACTTCAAGTTAAAGAAAACAGCTGCCCTCAAACAAGGGTAGCTTCTCATTCTGAATACTTTTATAAAAAAGGCTTATTGATCATTAAGTCGCAAATTTCTTTTTAGTTTATCTATGCTTCAAAAGCCTGTATTACCTCTTGACTGTGATTCGCAGGTTTCACATTTTTAAACACAAATTTGATGTCCCCTTCTGGTCCTATGATGTATGTTGTGCGAAAGACTCCCATATATTCACGCCCGAAAGATTTTTTTAATCCCCAAACACCATAAGCTTCACAGACTTTATGCTCCGGATCTGATAATAGGATAAAAGGAAGATTGTATTTTTCGCTGAATTTCTTATGAGATTTCACATTATCTGGACTGATTCCAAAGATTTCGATACCAGCATCTTTAAATGCTTTGTAATTATCCCTGAAGGAACAGGCTTCCTTTGTACATCCTGGTGTATCATCCTTAGGATAAAAATAGATGACCACCGTCTGACCAACAAAATCTGTCAACTTGTGAAGGTTGCCTTTACCATCTAGCAGTTCAAATGTTGGCGCTTCCGTTCCTGCTGTTAATACCATTTTTGCCTCCTGTGATACTAATTTCATTTTATTTTATTATATTTTTTCAATGAGCATATGCAACTCGTTGTCTAACGTATCCAAAATGCAAAACCGATCAAGTAAATCGGGAAGAAAAAGACCAACACAGTAGCAATATGCATCACACGCCAAAGCGGTTTTCTTCCCTGTCTGGTTCGCTCCATGAGCCACATCTCCACAAGGCCAATCGGTAAAGTCAGAAATACCGGCCAAATCAAAAACCACGGAAAACCAAGCAGCGCGATCAAGGCAAAAAGTAAATAGGTCAATAAAATCGAAGCGTTATGGAACACCATTGATTTCTCCCAACCTACTTGAACAACAATCGTTTTGTTTCCTTTCTTCTGATCAAGTCCAAAATATCTTATTTGGACAAGTAAGCGATATGCCACATAAGCTGGGATCAGACAGATCATGGTCATGGTTAAGAACGGATGCAGATCTGACGATTGCAGAAAGAAAGCCAATGCAGGTGGCAGCATCAAATAAATGATTGTTTCCAGAAATAATTGTAAAGATTGGATTGATTCCACAACCTGGGATAGAAAGTAGCCAATACATGAAACAATAACAGCAACCAGTAGAAAGGTTAATCCTTGCCATAAGATTCCTCTCATCATCCAACCCACAACAAGCGTTGTAGCGACTGTCAGAAAAGTGGCTGTGATGAACAGGATTATCCATCGTATTTGTCTTATGTGCCTTTCCTTCACCCCATCAAGCCAATGATTATGATCTTTCAGGCGTTCACTCAACATGACGAGTTCCGTACTGATTACAACCAGCAACATGAATACAAGACCCTCGATTAACATGGGCAAGCTCCGCATTCCCCGCACATACTGAACCAGCCCGGCACCCATTAAATAGGTCAATGTAAGGCTGACCAGCTGGAAAGGCTTGAGGGCTTGTATAATGGTCTTAGCAATCATCAATTCTCCATACATTCGTGAGTTCAAAAATAAATTTTATAATGACCTGATCTTTTATGATATTCTATAATTCATTTTTTCTTTATGAACGATTATGCCATACAGATTAATAGTATATGCCTTTTAAAGAAATTAGTCACTCGAAGAGATGCAATTATTTTACACAATGGGCTCGAATTTTCCTGTCAGGCCAACAAAATCTGACCGTGTTTCCAAGTCATGCGACCTAACCTATGGTAAAATGAAACCCGTTGTTTACAATATCAATGTTATGGTTCTTTAGGCAAAAACGCCCGATGAATTGTTCCAAATTTAGTGTTTTTACCTACAGACCATCATTTTTCAATAAGAGGAGAAAATGAAAGAACTAAAGGTCACAATCACCCACCAGGTCGGTTTGCACGCTCGACCAGCTGCGCTATTTGTCAAGACAGCATCCAAGTATTCATCCAATGTAACCCTTTCTTATAACGGAAAAACAAAAAACGCTAGAAGTATGCTGGGGGTTTTAAGTATGGGTGTTGGTGCGAATGCGGAAATCACGATCCAAGCGAAAGGCGAAGACGAAGAAGAAGTGATTATAGCCTTAGATGAATTGATTAAAGACAATTTTGGTGAGTGAAGTTTACTTATTTCATCCAGATCACATATCGAAAAACTGATTATCTCACTAGTTAACCTTTTTGGAGAATTCGAATGCAAACAGTGACAGGTATTCCTGCATCAAAAGGGATCGCCATTGGACCAGGTTTCCTATATCAAACGACTCAAGCCATACCTGATCGAAGAACGGTCGCTGATGTGAAAGCTGAATTAGAACATTTTCGTTTGAGTTGTGCAAAGGCTGATAAAGAACTAGAGAAACTATATAGTAAAGCTGTTGAAAGCGTAGGTGAAGAAGCAGCTGAAATATTCGAAGCTCATCGCATGATGCTCCAGGATCCAGAGCTGGTTCAATACGTCGAAGACGCCATCCTCAACGAGGAACTGGCAGCAGATTTTGCAATGTACGAAGCCGGGGAAATGAATGCAAAAATGATGGAAGCCCTCGAAGATGAGTATTTTAAGGCACGCGCAGCGGATATTCGAGATGTTGCGAGGCGAGTTCTGCGAATATTACATGGGAAAGAAGATCAGGAAGTCAATCTGAAGCAGCCATCCATCATTCTAGCAGACGATTTAGCGCCATCAGACACCATGCAGTTTGAGCGAACCTTGATCCTTGGTTTTTTCACCGCACGTGGCGGAACAACTTCACATACGGCGATTTTATCAAAAGCCATGGGAATTCCCGCGGTTGTCGGGGGAGGTAAAATCCCCAGTAACCTTAAGCCAGGTTCCGTCTTGATCATTGATGGCGATAATGGCAAATTGATCATTGACCCAGATCAGAGAACTCTTACCAATTATCATGAAAAACAAGAAGAACAATTAGCTCAGTATCACCAGGAAATGCAATCCGCTCATGATCCAGCCACAACCAAAGATGGTCATGAAGTTGAAGTGGTCGCAAATATTGGAAACCGTTTAGACGCAGAGGATGCTGTCGCTAAAGGTGCGGAAGGGGTTGGATTATTACGCACAGAATTTTCCTTTATCGAAGAAAATGTTATCCCCGATGAAGAAGATTTGGTAAAAACGTATCAAGAAATGTTTTCTCCCTTTGGAGATGATCCGGTTATTGTTCGAACGCTTGATATCGGCGGTGATAAAGATATGCCGCATCTCAAGTTACCGGTTGAAAGCAATCCTTTCCTGGGCTGCCGGGGTATCCGTTTATGCTTTGATAAACTCGATTTATTCAAATTACAGTTGCGCGCCATCCTCAGGGCAGGTGAAAGCACAAATTTATGCATCATGTTCCCCATGGTGGCCACAGTGGATGAGGTTATGCAATCAAAAACCGTCTTAAAGGAAGTTATGGAAACTTTGAAAAGTGAAGACTTCCCTTTCAACCATAATCCCCAGGTGGGAATCATGATTGAAGTTCCCTCCGCTGCTGTCTGTGCTGACCAACTGGCAAAGGTAGTGAATTTCTTCTCGATTGGAACGAACGACCTCACACAATATACAATGGCAGCCGATCGAACGAATGCTGCTGTCGCATACCTCATATCCGCTATGCAGCCAGCTGTGATAAGGCTGGTTGCCAAAGTTATTGAAGATGGCCATGCTGCAGGTATTTGGGTTGGAATGTGCGGTGAAATGGCTGGTGATGTGACAGCGATCCCGATATTATTAGGTCTGGGTTTAGATGAATTCAGCATGACCTCCCCATTAATTCCCGCAGCAAAGGAAATTATTCGTAAATGGGATACAAGGCAGGCGAAACTTCTGGCAGAACAAGCCATGTCTTGTCAAAGCCCGCAGGAAGTCAAAGAATTAGTCGAGAACTGGCAGATTGAATAAAACGATTAACTGGCATATGACGAATTCACAATTAAATAATCTGATGAACCTCATTGTTAGAAACGAGGTTTTTTAATCATTGATGAATTTCATCAACACAGGCACAAAACAAGAAAGAAAAGGGATCCAGGATTGCGCTATCATTTCCTAAAAAAATGTTCGATAGCACGGATAGAGCTGGCATATGCCAGATGGTATAATGAAGTAAATTTCAACTAAATTAGAATCATGCGAAAATTTTCCTGGTTTCCCTCTCTGATCACATCACTTGCTATATTACTGTTCTTGGTAGTCACCATCAGTATAGCAAATCCAGATGGATTAACCCTGACGTCACCCACCACCTGTCCATCCAGTGGTTGTGCTGCTGGGCAGCGGCTCAATTTTGAAGTTGAGTTTACCGCTGACCCGGCATTCACATCAGGGGCAAATACTCAAGTATGCATTTATTCACTCAAGGATGGCCAGGATGGTTCCGGAAGCAACCCCTGGGCAGATTTTTCCTATGGTTGGATAGCAAAAAATGGTGGAACTTACACACAAGGCGAGACCGCATCCGTTTGCAGCAACAACACAGACATCGAAGACACTTTCATTTCAGGGGCATTTGCAACCCATGCCAGCCCAATAATCGATGAACTTGCATTTGCCCTAAACATCAACCCAACCTCAAATATTAATGGCTATATAAAAGTAAAGGTCTTCCAAGTGGATGCCTCCGGGAGCAACTGGACAGTAACAAATCAATACACGAAGGATATTCCTGTAGCAGAAATTGATTCAACTGCTTATGTTGGTCAATCTGCAGTAGATTGTGGCTCATTTTCTCCCTGCTTTATCAACTCTGGAGATGATAAGGTTGATGGCCTGGGTACTGGTCTGAGGGATGCCGTCATGGCACTTCAAGCTGGTGAAGATATCTTGATCCTGAATGATTATCCAATTAAGAGTGAAGCGGTACTGATCGATAAGAGCCTCACCATCAGCGGCAACACTGGATCGATGATCACCTATTTTGGTGCCACCTGCAACAGCTCAATGGTCAAGGTAAAAAAAGGTGGAACCATCCGAGATATATTGATCAATGACGGTAATTGCCCTGCTGATTCATCACGTACCCTCATTGAGGTTGATAGTCCTGATGATCTTTCCATTGAGCACAACACGTTACATTCAGGTGATCATGCTGTCTATATTCACGACAACACTGGTGTAGTAACGATTGCGTTTAACCATATCTATAACAACCAGGTTGATGCGGTTTATAGGACAGGTGGAACGATCGGATCTGGTCAAATAAACTTGTACGCCAATAATATCCTCAATAACGGCGGAGATTATCAGGTATCTTGCAGCAACCTGGGTCACGTAGACCATAATTTTTGGGGGGAAAATGGAATACCTGCTGATAACATCCTGAATTGCTCCCTGTCAAACGGAAAACACCTCGGGGCACCCATTCTTCTTTCAGACAGCGGTGCTGGTGTTGAAGCCATCAGGAAGAAAGTCACCGGAACCATGACGTATGCCTTTAATAATAAGATCGGCGTCCGTCACAACTCAGGCAATGATGATTTTGACCTAATCATCGTCAACCATGGACAGGGAAATGAGTCGAATATCCCATTTTTCGAATCAGGAACGGAAGCAATCCAGGCTTGCTCTAATTATTATGATGTGTTCCTCGCAGACGATGCTGCCACGTCTAACCTCGAGCTCGCATTGAAGTACGATCTTGACACAACCTGTACAACAACCATTGAATCTGAGGATTACTGTCTGAATGCTGACAGTGCTCAATTCCCCCTCTGGTGGTACGATCCATCAAATAATGTGACTGATGGATGGGATCGAACTGGCCAATCTCCAACCGGGATGGGCGCTGGCGGCGCTACAGGTCAGACGACAACCTGCGATATTGCGAAAAATGAAATCCATGTGACCATAGACAATTCTGGACGACCAGGCATCTCAAATGATCTAAATTTCACGCCCTTTATCGCAGGATTGCCAATAACGGAGGGGGTAGTATTATCCCAATTCACAGCCTCTTTTGATGTGACTGAAGTCGATCTGCAATGGATCACGACCGGTGAAAATAATGTTAGAGGTTTCTATGTACTGAGGAGCGATAGCGAGGTTGGCACATATTCCCGGATTTCTTCTGAGATTGAGGCTATCGGTGACACTTTTATCGGTGGCATTTATTTATATACTGATCAAGACATCACCTTCGACCATGATTATTTTTATAAAATCCAGGTTATCAACGAACAAGGCGAGACTATCGCCACCTATGGTCCAGCCAATGTGTTGACCTCAACAGTCACACCAACGGTTACCCTGACCCGCACAACTTATCCAACCCTAACACCTTACCCTTCCAGGACGCCCTACCCATCACGCACGCCCTATCCATATCCGACAGCCACACGTTTTTATTATCGATCTCCAACATCTTCCTACCCACAGAGAACATCCACGCCCAGCTACAACCCAACTCAGGCTCGAACCTCTGGACCTTCTCCAACAGGATCCCAGACATTGCGTACATTATCCACAATCGACCTGACGGCAGAGAGCCCAGATGCAGGATACCCGGTTGGTGAAAATGGGCCTGGCACCGGATCTGGATATCCGAATGATGATAATGACGATAAGCAATTGGTCACCAACACACCTGCGCCCATTGGAGACACCAATGTTGATAGAGGTGATGCAGATAATGACCAAAACATCCAAAACCCAACAGGACCAAAGGGTGGTATAAGTACGCAAGGACTACAACGCATCCGATGGATCTATCTTTTGATCGGTGCTGTTGGCAGCTTGGTCCTGTTAATTTCAGTCAGTATCATTCTCGCTAAAACTTACTATAAATAAGTCCCCATTTTTTGACTTTTAAATTAAATTGTGCTATTCTTTGCTGAACATTACTACAGCAATCAGGATTGGTTTTATGCAGCGCGAACGCGTATCTGAAAACGTTTACTGGTTCCAAAGCGATATTTATGCACAGGTTTCTGCTGGTGTGATTGTTGGTCCGCAATGGGTTGTGGTCGTGGATACATTAATGCCTCAAGAAACCCTGACATTACGAAAATTCGTCGAAGACAAGATAGGATTGGCTGTACGTTATGTCATCAACACACATCATCATGCGGATCACTGCTGGGGGAATTGTTTTTTCCCGGGCGCAACCATCATCGGACATGAGCGATGTCGGCAATTGCTTCTTGAACGAACACCATCAGCCCTGAAAGTCGCCAGACAAGAAAATCCATTATATAAAAATTTGACCATCATTCCCCCGCAAATCACATTTCAAAGGGGAAAACTCACCCTTAAAGTGGGGAAAAAGCATTTGGCTTTATTCCCAACTCCAGGTCATTCAGAAGATGGGATATCTGTCCTGGTTGAGGAAGATCGGGTTCTATTTGCAGGGGATGCCTTTATGCCCCTACCGTTCATTGTTGACGGTGATCTGGATCAATATATCCTAACGTCTCAAAGTTTCACCAAAATGGGTTTGGAAAATATCATCCAGGGACATGGTGATATCATTTTACGGGGTGAAATTGGAGAAAAAGTCAGAGAGAATATCACCTATCTAAAATCCATCAATAAAGCAGTCATTACTGCCAGTCGAAGGAAGAATCCACTGGAAGTTCTGGACAGCATTGGTGTAGAAGCATGTGGAAAAAGCCGCATCCTGCTTGGAGGACTTGCCAGCGAACTGCATCACCGAAACCTCAGGGCGCTTTATTTCAGATCAATTAGAAATAAGGAAGAAGCGTATGCGATCAGCGAGCCACATTAACCCCAGATAAAACTGATCAAGATCATTAGCACTAACATAAACACTGGCTCTACCCAAAATGCCGTGCTTTGGCGATTTTCTTTGATTCCTATTACAAAACTTGTTAGAGCATATGCCATCCCTACCAAAATCATACCGTTCTGTATGGGGGTAAACGGAAGGTAATTTAAACCGACTGCGATCTCAGAAACAATCAAACTGCCAACTGCAGCCCATATCATTTCCCAGTTTCTTAATCTTAAATAAAGTGAACGTGAGATTACCATCATCGCACTAATTACTAATAACGGCAGACGGATATACAGTCGTAAGTTAGATGAAAATAATGCGATCGCCAGGAGCAAGTAAAGTGCAAATGAAAGTGCTGTCAAACCTACTACCGCCATTGGATGTCGGACATCTTCTACAGCAATAATGTTGTATTCAGCAATGAAGACAGCAACTAACAGTACACTCCCAAGTAGATAAACCACCCACCATGAAGGACCTCCAGCAAAGGCATTCAAAGCCACACCAATCACAAGGGTTGTCAACACAGGCACAATCCAATTTTGAGCTGATGCCCATCGTACATTGTATCGGTCCCAGTTTGGATGGGAAATGATCAACCACTGCATACCGGTTGCAGCCAGAAAAATCGTCAAAATAGTGGTGATCGTGCTGAAATCCAGGATGAATTCTAAAAGAATACCAAATAGCGTAAAAGAATAAGACTGCGCAGGGAACTTGATCAAATGCGTCAAAGCAAACGCAAGCATGATTGCAGCACTCACGATTGAGAGGCGGTTGATCTCAGGTAAACTATCACGAATTCGCATGGTTAGATTTTACCATGCGCTGATAAGAAGCTCCTTTACTACTTTATCTTTCGATTTATATTAAATGAAGCGTCCAGCTTGTAATGCCTGATACTTTTCTCAAATTTAATAGCCAATATCACTCGAATGTGGTAAAATTCTTGTTTGTATGAACACAAGTTCTGATTATCGTTTTGAAAAACCAAAGATCATCCAGGCACTGCTTTCTGGGTTTAATACCATCGCCAACAAACCCTATTTGATCCTGCTGCCGGTCCTTCTTGATTTGTTCCTTTGGTTTGGCCCAGCATGGCGAGTGGACGAATATTTCTCACCGCTGATTCACGGGATGACAAATCTACCCAGCATTGACAATATAGGATATTCAGAGATCCTTGAAGCCTACCAGGAATACTGGCAGCTAATCGTCACTGATTTTAATCTGGCATCCTCGTTGCGGACGTTACCAATTGGTGTTCCCAGTTTAATGGTATCAAAATCACCATTCTTAAACCCACTTGGCCAACCACTAATATTCAGCCTTAGTACAAACCTTCAAGTCCTTGGGGTTTCGATCATATTTGTCCTGTCAGGCTACTTGCTCGGGAGCATCTACTTCAAGACAATTTCTGGTCAAATCATCGAATCTACCCAAGACAATGATTTAAAATCGTACTTGAAAGTCTTTTCCCAGGTCATCCTAATGCCGGTTTTATTAATTATCATGTTGCTTCTTATCAGCATCCCGCTGCTGATAATATTTACATTGATCACCCTGATCAGTCCAACAATCGGCCAATTCGTATTGATCATTGCCGGTATGTTCGTTTTATGGGTGATCATGCCATTGATCTTCACACCGCATTGCATCTTTCTTTACAAACAAAACTTGATTTCGGCAATGATGACCAGCATAAATGTCGTCAAAACATCAATGGGTCAAACATCAATGTTCATCATTTTATCCATCGTGCTGATGGAAGGTATGGATTATCTTTGGCGATCTCCGTCGGTAGATAATTGGTTTCTCTTCGTTGGTATCCTGGGGCATGCTTTCATGGTAACGGCGGTTATCGCTTCATCTTTTCATTATTTCATCGATGCGACAAAATTCACCCAAACGGTAATGAATAAGAAGTTGGAATCCGCAAAATAAAACCATACACAACTGAAAAACGGAGTATTAAGATTGCAAAAACAACCGCTTTCCTATAATGCAAATGATATTCAAGTCCTGGAAGGCCTCGAAGCAGTCCGTCGCAGGCCTGGTATGTATGTTGGTGGAACAGACATCAAAGCGCTTCACCACTTGATCTATGAAGTGGTAGATAATTCTATTGATGAAGCCCTTGCAGGCTCATGCGACCGCATTAATGTAACGATCAATGAGGATGATAGTGTCACCATTGAAGATAATGGACGTGGTATTCCAGTAGATTTACATCCCGAAAAGAAAGTCTCTGCATTGGAAGTCGTCATGACAACCCTACATGCTGGTGGTAAATTCGGCGGGGGGAGTTATAAAGTCTCCGGTGGCTTGCATGGTGTTGGCTCTTCTGCAGTTAACGCTCTCTCAGAATGGTGTGAGGTAAGCGTTTATCGAGATGGGAAAATATACTTTCAACGCTATGAAGAAGGAAAACCTCTGGCGGCCGTCAAAGTCATTGGTAAAGCATCTAAATCAAAAACCGGTACCCAAACAACATTTCGATATGATTCAAATATTTTTATGGGCGATTTCTCATATAAATTTGATACATTAGCACAGCGATTCCGCGAGATGGCATTTGTTACCCGCGCGGTAACGATCAACCTGGTCGACAAACGTGATGATAAAGAGATTGCCTTCTATTTTGAAGGCGGTATCTCATCCTTCGTCAAATACCTCAATCGAAACCGTGACACACTCCATGATGTCGTCTATATTGAAAAAGAGATTGACAATATCGGTATTGAAGTCGCGATCCAGTATACTGAGTCTTATTCAGAATCAGTATATGCATTTGCAAACACGATCAACACAATCGACGGCGGAACACACCTGACAGGCTTACGAATGGCTCTGACGCGTTCCATCAACGATTATGCACGTAAGAATAACCTGTTAAAGGATGCTGACTCCAACTTTTCAGGGGATGATACCCGCGAAGGACTCACCGCTATCGTGAGTATCAAACATCCTGATCCGCAATTTGAAAGCCAGACGAAAGTCAAGTTGATGAATCCCGAAGTGCAAACATATGTACAGCAAGTCTTGAATGATGGGGTCAGCAGCTTTTTAGAACAGAATTCTTCAACAGCAAAGAAGATCATTCGAAAATGTTTGACGTCTGCACGAGCACGAGCTGCCGCTCGCAAAGCGCGCGATCTCGTTATCCGTAAATCCGCCCTGGAAAGCATGACACTTCCAGGAAAACTAGCCGATTGTTCTGAAAGAAATCCTGAACATACTGAATTGTATATCGTAGAGGGCGACTCAGCTGGTGGTTCCGCCAAGCAAGGGCGTGATCGCCATTTCCAGGCTATCCTACCATTGCGGGGAAAAATCCTCAATACAGAACGTGCTCGTTTGGATAAAATCTTAAATAACAGAGAGGTCAGAGCACTGATATCCGCTTTGGGTACAGGAATTGGGGAAGGGTTTAACCTGGATGGTCTTCGGTATGGCAGGATTGTGATCATGACAGATGCCGATGTGGACGGTGCCCATATCCGCACCTTGCTGCTGACCTTTTTCTTCCGCTACATGCAACCCCTGATCGAAAGTGGCCACCTTTTCATCGCACAACCACCCCTCTATTTGATATCACATGGTAAATCAAAGAAATATGTGTATTCAGAAGCAGAATGTGAAACGAACATCAAGGAGATTACATCAAGTGGTGGAAAGTACTCTTTACAGCGCTATAAGGGTTTAGGAGAGATGAACCCGGATCAGCTTTGGGACACGACGATGAATCCAGAAAACCGAACACTGCTATGCGTGAACATCGAAGATGCTGCTGAAGCCGATCGCACTTTTGATATGCTGATGGGATCCAAAGTCCCACCTCGCCGGCGTTTCATTCAAACCCACGCCAAGGAAGTCCGCAACCTTGACATATAAGACTTATCTTATTTGATCTCAGGCTGTATCCATCTGGATACAGCCTTTTTTATTATCATCAGATGAGGAGTAAGAATCAAGAGAATAAGAAATCCGAGTTTATTCAAGTGTGATTTTGATTTGAAGTGTCAGTAATTTCGGTTTTTCTTGTTTACCCATCAGCCGTAGAATTATTAATACTCACCCACCTAATTTTTATAAGCATTGAACTAATTGTCACTTTTACCGACAACATAGTACCAACTATCAAATCATCTATCGCAATCAAGCCCAAAAATCAATTATGATATAAGAGAGTGTTGAAAAACTAATTACTATACTGGTTGCATTTTCTTGCCAATGATTGGATATCCTTAAATATTAAAATAACATGCGTAAACACGCAATTGTAGAGGCAGACCTCTGTGTCTGCCCAAGGCAACCACAGAGGGTTCTCAGAGTGGATTTCGCAGAATTTTATCCCAAACCTATATTGCAGAACGCAGATATTGTACAAAGGGAGGGCAATACGGTCGTTTACAGCTTCAAGCGACAGAATATCTCCGCATCAAAATTGATTAATTTATTGTCTTCAGAATACCGAATCAGTGACCTCTCCGTCCAGGATCAACCTATCGAAGACACAATACGAGAAATTTACGAAAAACAATTGCTATATAATCATCCTTATGGTAAGAAAAATACTTCATCTTGATCTAGATGCATTCTTTTGTGCAGTGGAAGAATTGCATAACCCAGCATTAAAAGGCAAACCCTTTGCTGTTGGTGGAAAAGCCGATCAACGCGGTGTCGTTGCCTCCTGTTCTTATGCAGCCCGTATGTACGGGGTACACTCTGCCATGCCGATGAGTCACGCCATGCAGCTATGCTCAAATTTGATTGTGGTCTCTCATAGACTAGGAAATTACAGCGAAATGTCAAATAAGATCATGGCGCTGATTGATATCACACCTTTCATTGAAAGGATATCCATTGATGAGGCGTTTATGGATGTCACGGGCATACCGGAACCACTGATCGATACTGCCAAAACATTACAGGACCGGGTCAACAAGCAGCTAAATCTCCCTATCTCGATTGGTGGAGCAACCAATAAGCTTGTCGCTAAGATAGCGAATGACTGGGGCAAATCACAAAAGAAACAGCCTCAGCCCCCCAATACGATCACGATCATCCCCCCAGGTGAAGAAGCAACATTTCTGAGCCCCCTACCAGTCAGATCTCTATGGGGTATTGGCCCTAAAACAGCTGAGAAAATGAACAACATCGGGATCGCAACTATTGGAGCCCTGGCAAAAACGCCAGATGAAACACTAGCAATACTCTTTGGTCATTATGGTTCTGAATTACGTAAGCGTGCACAAGGCATTGATCATCGCTCAATTAATTTAGAGCACGGTGTTAAATCATTCAGCAATGAGGTAACTTACTCCAAAGATCAAAATACTGAAGAAATGTTGCTATCCACTTTGCGTAATCTCTCAGAACAAGTCGGACGCCGGTTGCGAAAAAGGAATTTAGCAGGAACAACCATCCAGATCAAACTGAGATGGTCAGATTTCACAACCATCACACGCCAGACAACTCTCTCATCGCCGACCAATCTTGACCAGGAAATCTATGAAGCAGTTGAAACAATATTCAAACAAAACTGGACAATGGGGAAATTCGTCCGCTTGATTGGTGTGGGTGTTAGCAACCTGGGTCCCCCCATCCACCAGCTCAGTTTCTGGGATGATGAACATGAGAAAAGAATGAATCTTATCAAAGCGGTTGATCGCTTGCGAGAACGGTTTGGTAAGGACATCATCAAACATGCCCATCACCTGCGAAACAATAAAAATGGAAAATCCACGAAAACAGATATATTTTAAATCACAACCCCTCACAGGCTGATATAACTAAGTTCAACCACCTGTTTATCTTTCGTTTGATTGCACCATCCTTCGGTAGACATTCAGGACTTGAGCTGTAATCCGTTCCCAATTGAAATCACTGGCGTACGCAGCAGCCTGCATTCCTAATTGTTTCCGAAGATCTTCATTAACAAATATTGAACGCAATTTTTGAGCCAATGCCTCGGGATCCTGAGCTGGGACGAAATACCCTGTTTCCCCATCTCTTACCAGGAATGCTAACCCACCAACCCGTGAAACAATAACGGGAGTTCCACAAGCCATCGCTTCTAAGGCAACCATACCAAAGCTCTCGTAAAATGATGGCATAACCACGACCTCTGCAGCAGAATAATAATATGGTAGCGTGTTCTGCGCTCGTTTTCCCAGAAAAAGCACCATCTCATCTAATCCTAAATTTCGGCAAAGTGTCTGCAGCCTCCGCATTTCAGCGGACATTTTTTCTTCATCTTCCTCGGGATCTCCGCCGATGATGGCCAGGTAATGCGGACATACAAAGGATCGGCACTTCTGTTTCACAATCGCCATCGCCCTGATCAAGGTATCCACCCCTTTGAGCGGCTCGATTCGACCGACAAAAAGTGCCATACGCTCATTTGGCGCAATACCGACTGCTTCTTTGGCTTCATCCGGTGGAATGGGATAAAAGTGATGTGTATCCACACCTGGTGGGATGACTACAACCTTTTGATGGTTGAGACCATATAGACTCTCAAGCTGAGAGTGTTCTGCCTTGGTCGCTGTAATAATCCGATCTGCTGACTGGATCACAAATTGTTCACCCTCAATTCGATAGTCACCTTCCCGCTCTTCTGCCGTACGCGCCACACGTTGTTTCATCAATCCCAATGTGTGGAACATCTGCAGCATTGGTACGTTCCAGGCGTCTTTAAGAGCCTTCCCGGCCAAGCCAGATAACCAGTAATGCGAATGCACCAAATCATATTGAATGTGTTTCTTTTCTGCAAATTCGATGATCCTTTGGGTAAATTCACCAGTGTATTGTGCTAAATGCTTCTTGTTGATATCTATCTCAGGTCCTGCGGGGATGTGCACCACACGATTGAAGTTCCCAAGGTCATGAGAGACTTGAGGAATATGCTCATCCTGTGAACGTGTGAATACATCCACATGCACACCTATGCGGCCCAGAAACCGGGTTAATTCCCGGACGTATACATTCATCCCGCCTGTGTTCTTACCGCCAAGAACAGCTAAGGGACAGGTGTGATAAGAAATCATGGCAATATTCATGGGTGAATTCTCCGTTCTGCTGTTGGAAAAAGTGTTTCGTTACTGGTATAATCGTTGGCACGCCAACGTAGCTCAGTGGTAGAGCAGACGCTTCGTAAGCGCCAGGTCGAGGGTTCAAATCCCTCCGTTGGCTCTTAATTTTGAATAGATAACAGCCCGGAAGGCTGTTTTAATTTTAACGGATATTTACAACTTTTTAAAACAGATAATTGATATAATGATATCCATAAATTGGTCGAACAAACTTTTAATCCCAGGAGGAGAATAAATGGCAAAAATTTCCGTCATCGGAACAGGATATGTCGGATTGGTCACAGGCACTTGTTTTGCGGACATTGGCAATCAGGTCATCTGTCTGGATATTAACACACACAGAATTGAACAATTAAATAATGGTGTCATGCCCATCTATGAGCCGGGGCTAAAACAAATCGTAGAAGAAAATGTGCAAGCGGAACGTTTATCATTTACCACAAGTTACGCTGAAGCGCTGAAAGAAGCTGAGTTTGCCTTCATTGCTGTTGGCACACCTTCCAGCGAAGATGGTGAAGCTGATATGCAATATGTCAAGCAAGCTGTGGACTCAATCGCTGAAAATCTCATTCATCCAGTTATTATCGTTAATAAATCCACCGTACCGGTAGGTACTGGTGATTGGGTTGCGGAAATCATCAAGGATCAGAACGGACTCGATGCACCAGGATTCAGCATCGTATCAAACCCAGAATTCTTAAGAGAAGGCTCAGCAGTCAATGATTTCATGCAGCCAGACCGGGTTGTGCTTGGGTCAACTGACCTTGATGCTGCAAAAAAAGTCGCTGAGCTCTATGAGCCACTACGATCTCCGATTATGATCACCGACCTGCGAACGGCTGAGATGATCAAGTATGCTTCTAACGCTTTCCTGGCTACCCGCATATCATTCATCAATGAAATGGCCAATATCTGTGAGTCACTGGGTGCAGATGTCCGTGAAGTTGCGCGCGGTATGGGAATGGATAAACGTATTGGTCCCTCATTCTTGGACGCTGGATTGGGATGGGGGGGAAGCTGTTTTCCGAAAGATGTGAAAGCCCTCACCCACATGGCGGATACACGTGGTGCACATCCACAACTACTCCAGGCGGTGATGGACATCAATCAAAACCAGCGCAGCCGAACTGTGGAGAAGCTTGAGAAGGCATTAGGGGATCTGAAAGGGCGAACGATCGGTATTCTCGGTCTCAGCTTCAAGCCAAACACCGATGACACGCGCGATGCCCCTGCTCTGGACATCATCCGCATGCTGCTAGAAAAAGGTGCCAAAGTGCAGGCTTTTGATCCACAAGCTATGAAAGCCAGCAAGGATGAAATTCCAGCCCTGCACCTGCGGCAAAATCCTTATGAAGTTGCCAAAGGTGCAGATGCACTGCTCCTCGCTACGGAGTGGAACGAGTTCAAATCCTTGAATTTTGTGGAAATTAAAGCAAACATGCGTGGAAATGTCATTTTTGATGGCAGAAATCTTTGGGATGGCCAGGCTCTTCATAACCTGGGTTTCACATATTTTGGTATTGGTGTACCAACTCCTTGAGATAAGGAACCAAAATAAACACTAATAAGGACCTAGATTCAAGTATCAAGTGCAACAGTGATTTATTAAGATTACCATAGGCTGAGAAAAATCAAGGCACTTTCGAGGCCTGAGATTCAACCGATTTTCAACAAAACATATGTCCGCTTTAGTAAGTT
>JAYELT010000179.1:0-6918 GCA_034717715.1 Chloroflexota bacterium
GCATGAATGACATAAACATCAGGATTGTTCTCAGCGAATTCAACCGCATCGGCTTTCATGTCGTCCGAGTTGAAGATAATCAATTGAGCACCCTGCTGCACTAACTCCTCAGCCAATTGTGCTGCTGTCGTTCCGGGACGATCTGCTGTGTTCACCACATCCAAATAGATCATTTTTGACCCAGGCAGGTTCTCTTCAACATACAAACCAGCTTCATAATGCGCCTGACTCCAACCTTTATCATTATATGGACCAACCATCAACAATCCAAAGATAAATTCTTCTGGTTCAGGTTCTTCAGCTGGCTCTTCTTCCTCAGCAGGTTCTTCTTCCTCGACGGGTTCGGCCTCTTCCTCTGCAGGCTCTTCTGCTTCCTCTACAGGTGCAACTGGCTCTTCAGCGGGTTCCTCAGGTTCAACTGCCGGCTTACAGGCAGTAAGAACCATCGTCGGAATGAGCAACAAGACAATAATCAAAAAAGTAAGTTTTTTGTACATTTTTCTCCTTTACAACTGTTTTTATTTCCTTTAGAAACTTTCCTGCTAAACTACTTCTTCGAGTAATTTCCACCTCCATTCTTCTAATATCAACAAGAGACGATGTAGACATCGCTTTTAGATTTTCTAATCAATCCTATGTTCATAATTCACCATTTACGCTATTAAAGCTGGATTGATATTGTTATTTCTATTTTACACCATAATTAAGATATTGACGATAAATCTTCGAGTGATACACCAAAATTGGTTATGAAATCATCTCATTATTGATGTTTTTCCAATTATTTTGGGTGTGATAATTGGATTGTTGGCGAATAGCCTTTTTTCATGAACACAAAACTTGACATTGCGAAGACCAACAAACTCAACTGCTGATATTCGATTTACAAGAATTGACACTTCTATTCTTACAATTCGGGTTGGTCCTATGATTGTTAGAAAAAAGACTCAACCAATCGCCATCTCATACACACGGTAACGCCGAATGGGTTCCACGTTCAATTTGAGCAGGGAATTGTTCATACGGTGATTGTTCTCCAGCACATAATTGATCTCCATGCAAACCTGCATATCCTTCAACGCTTCATATGTCGCCTTGTATAAGAGCGTGTCAATCGCCTTCTCATGATACGCAGGCACTACCCCCAGCGCCCACATACGATAATTACGGATCTTCTTCATTCCGACAAGCATCTTAAGCCAACCAAAAGGCAGCAAGCTGCCATTCATTCCCTGCAGGATTGTATTTACATCTGGCAGGGAAAGAGCAAACCCTATCGGTTTTTCATCCGGGGAAAATGTATTGGAATGACGAGTGAAGAATAAATCCATGTCAAACCTAGTAGAATATAGATAAATGTGAAAAGGATCGGCCTGAAGGTCTCATTCCAAGACTTCTTCCACATATCTCATTCCCTGTCCACCTGGTTTCCTAATACCTGATTTCCTGTTACCTGATTCCTAACACCTGAATCAAGACCATAGCAATTCACCATTCCCCATTCACGATTCACCATGGACTGAAGCTGCATCACCCTGCATCAGTCGTATGCCAAATTCATGAGAATTTGGCCTCACTATTCACCATCTTCTCCCTTTGACCACACCCTGTGTTTAAGGTATTCTTTTCACTATGAGTATGAAAGCAACGGCCATAGCCCATCCCAATATCGCCTTCATTAAATACTGGGGGCTGAAAGATAAAGTAAAACGAATTCCAGCCAACGATTCGATGTCCATGAACATCGGCTGCCTTTCTACTCGAACCACGGTTGAATACGACCTCACTTTAGAGGGAGACACCCTCACCCTGAACGATCAAAAGGTCACAGGTCCAGCCTTACAGCGTGTAGCAGCATTTTTGGATCGTATACGCCAGAAAACTGGTTCAATTCATTTTGCCCATGTTCGCAGTGAGAATAATTTCCCCCATGGTGCAGGGCTCGCTTCCTCCGCATCTGCCTTTGCTGCCCTGGCTCTGGCAGGCACAGCTGCTTTGGGATTGAACCTCTCAGAAAAGGAACTCTCAAGCCTTGCAAGGTTTGGCTCCGGCTCTGCTTGCCGTTCCATCCCCGGGGGGTTTGTAGAATGGCGAACGGATCTTCAAACTAGGGAGTCCTTCGCATCCTCCTTTGCACCAGCAGATCATTGGAAATTGGTGGATCTTATCGCCATCCTCAGTGAGGAACACAAATCTGTGGGATCGGAAGCAGGCATGGCTTCAGCAGCATCCAGCCCCTTTCAAGAAGCCCGAGTACTGGATGCACCTCGCCGTCTGGACCTTTGCCGTAGGGCAATCCTCAACCGTGATTTCAACGCCCTGGCAAAAGTGACCGAATTGGACAGCAACATGATGCATGCCGTGATGATGACCTCTAACCCACCCCTCTTCTACTGGCATCCAGCATCGTTAGCGATCATTAAAGCCGTCACGGAATGGCAGAAGCAAGATATTCCTGTTACCTATACCCTGGATGCCGGTCCAAATATCCATGTCATCTGCCCCCAGGAATCCATGGGGGAGGTTCTCTCCCGTTTGCGGCAATTCCCAATGGTAATCAATATTCTAAAGGGCATCCCTGCAGGGTCTGCCCGTCTGTTGGATGATAATTCATCCAAATAGGCAAAAGGGTATAATGAGAATCCAATTAAAATTAGACAAACTAACTGTCTAAGGACATATTAGAAGATTAAAGGAAAACAATGAGTGTTGTCTTCTTAATTCTACAAGTAGTATTCGTGATCGGTTTACTGATCTTTTTTCACGAGCTGGGCCATTTCCTGGCGTCGCGCGCGGTTGGCGTCCCTGTGGAAGAGTTTGGCTTTGGCTATCCCCCCCGCCTGGCAAAGATCGGTGAATGGAAGGGCACAGAGATCACCCTCAACTGGATCCCCTTTGGCGGCTTCGTGCGCCCAAAAGGGGAATCTGATGAAGGAATAGAAGGCGGCATGGCAGCAGCTCCCGCCTGGAAACGGTTTGTGATCGCCCTTTCAGGGCCTTTAATGAACTTCCTCATCGGGATCATTATTCTGATCGTCATCTACAGTTCTATTGGCATTCCTGCTTCCAATGAGGCCCAGGTCACCCAGGTGGCACCCGGATCCCCTGCCATGGAAGTGGGGATGATGACCGGCGATATCTTCCTTACCCTGGATGGTGAAAACATCGAGGGGATTGATGACCTGATCGAAAAAGTCAACCAGCAAGTTGGCCAGGAAATTACGTTGACCATCGAACGTGGTGACAGCATTGAAACATTCACTCTTGTCCCGCGTGTGAACCCCCCTGAAGGTGAAGGTGCAATGGGAATTGCTCTGAGTAATCCCCTCAAACCCACACCCTTCTTTCAATCACTTCAGTATGCATTTGAAACCACCGGCATTATCATCAAAGAGACTTTACTGCTGCCCGTCCGCTTGATCAGCGGCACCATGGATCCAGCGATCGCACGCCCGGTCGGCTATAAGGGCATCTATGATATTTACAGCCAGGCAGTTGAACGGGATCAAACAACGGAGCTCACTACCGCCCAACCGCTTCCAATCTTCACCCTTTCGATCGTAGCCAATATCTCCCTGGCATTGGGAATCACCAACCTGCTGCCGATCCCAGCTCTTGATGGTGGACGGATCTTATTTACGCTGCCTGAACTGCTGTTCAAAAAACGTATCCCCCAGAAGTGGGAAAACGCCGTTAACACGGTTAGTTTTCTCCTCTTGATTGGGCTGATGATCGTCATTACCGTGCTTGATTTCACCAATCCAATTGTCCTCCCCTGATATTTATTAATGAAGGTCAGTCGAATGGACTCATCTAATCAAAAAACAATTGATTTTTCCGAAGTGAGAGCCGCTCTTCTGAATAATGAGGTGCCCTTTCCTGCTGGATTGTTGTATTTCTTTTCTGATATTAGCTTTGAAGATTTAAAGAAAGTATCTGAAGTTTGGCCAAAGGTGAGGGTACGGCGCCGACGGGCTTTACTGGAAGATATGGAAAACCTGGCAGAAGCGGACACACTCCTTTTTTTTGATCACTTCGCCATCTCGTGCCTGGAAGATGACGACCCGGTCGCCCGGGCGACAGCCATTCGCCTTCTGTGGCAGTCACAAGAGGAAGAACTTGTGCCGCTGCTCTTGAAACGAATGCTTGAAGATCCAGAAGCCATCGTACGTGCCGCAGCAGCAACCGGTCTGGGGATGTTTGTGTATCTCGGTGAATGTGAAGAAATTAAAACATCCACCTATGAAGATTTACTGGAAAACCTGATCCAAACCCATCTCGGCTCCGATGATGTTTTGGTGCGCCGGCGTGCCCTCGAGGCTTTAGGTTATGCCAGCCACCCCGACATCCCGGATTTCATCCAAAAGACTTATGATACCAACGATGAGGATTGGCTCCAGAGCGCGTTGCTTGCAATGGGCCGCTCGTATGACAAGCGCTGGATTGAACCTGTGGTACGCATGTTGGATCACCCCGACCCCATGGTTCAATATGAAGCTGTAAGAGCTGCTGGCGAACTTGAGGCACAGGAAGCCCGAGATTTGCTCTTCGACCTCCTGGATACAGGCACTGACGATCAAGACCTTTTGTTTGCCGCGATCTGGTCCCTGACTAAGATCGGGGGACAGGGTGTCCGTGAATTGATTGAAATGTCCCTTGAAGAAACCAGCGATCCGGAAGAACAGCAGTTCCTGGAAGAAGCTCTTGAGAACCTTGATTTTACTGAACAGGTCAGTGCGTTTGACATGATGGTGTTCGAAGAAGATCCTGAGGATTGGGCTGATGATGAGTTTGAAAACGAGGATGTTTAACCAACATTCAGGTGCAAATCCCACCACAGCATAATAGGTTCTAACTTCCACAACCAGCCTGGTCCCCAGTGATAGTGTTTCTCCCGAGAATTCATCGAAAATTTCAATAAAATATAAACTATAAGCAGAAGGATTAAGGATGAGCACAAAAGAGACCTTTCGACTGCATGCTTTTGTTGAAGGCCGTGTTCAGGGAGTTGGCTTCAGGTACTTCACCATTAAAACCGCACAGCAATACAGCCTGACCGGTTGGGTGCGAAATCGTTGGAATAATAAGGTAGAAGTTGTCGCAGAGGGAGAACTTGAAAATCTCAACCGTCTGCTGGCAAATTTACGTCGTGGTCCTCTCGGGTCAGATGTCACAGGTGTAGATTATGAATTTTCCGATTCACAGGGGGAATTCGAGCGTTTCACTGTTCGGCTGACAGCCTGAATTTTCGATAGGGGAGATAAAAATTAAATATAAGTTGAAAGGTATCCTCAGTCCTATCTATACTTCTTCACTCTCACCCGAAAGCAGCTGCACCTTCTTCCATGGCGGCAGATCAGACTCATCCGCCAACATCCCTCGCAGTTCGTAAACCTGGTCGCGCAGCATGGCTGCTCTCTCAAATTCCAGCTCTTTGGCAGCCTCTCTCATTTGTTTTTCCAACTCCGAGATCATGCGCATCAGCTCTTTCTGTTCCAATTTACTGGCCTGGCCTCTAAGTGCCACGCCGGGTTCTGCGCCGGCATCACGCGCCAGCCGATCGGTCAGGTCACGTACGGATTTGACGACGCTGGCAGGCTCGATATGGTGGTCTATGTTATGGGCAATTTGGATTTCCCGCCGGCGGTTGGTTTCATCAATGGCCTGTTTCATTGCAGGGGTAACCCGGTCAGCATAAAAGATTACCTCACCATGCACATGCCTTGCTGCACGCCCCACCGTCTGGATCAGTGCTGTCCCCGATCGCAGGAACCCCTGCTTATCCGCATCAAGCACAGCGACCAGCGAGACTTCTGGCAGGTCCAGACCTTCCCTCAGTAAGTTGATCCCTACCACCACATCAAAAACACCCAAACGTAGATCGCGCAATATACCCACACGCTCCAGAGTATCAATTTCCGAATGAAGATAATGAACCTTCAACCCCAACTCCATCAGGTAATCTGACAGGTCTTCTGCCATCCGCTTGGTCAGTGTGGTCACCAATACACGCTCACCGTGTTCAATCCGCTGGTTGATCTCACCCACCAGGTCATCCACCTGGCCTTCTGAGGGACGTACATCAATCTTTGGGTCGATCAAACCTGTCGGACGGATGATCTGTTCCACGACTTGATCCGCCCGCTTCAGTTCATAGTCAGCCGGTGTTGCAGAGGTATATAAGGTGATGCCCATTAGCTGTTTAAATTCTTCAAATTTCAGGGGGCGGTTATCCAATGCGGAGGGTAAGCGAAACCCATATTCCACCAGGACACTTTTGCGCGACTGGTCGCCTTTATACATCCCCCGTATTTGGGGAATCATCATGTGAGATTCATCCAGCACCAGCATATATTCCTTGGGAAGGAAGTCGATTAACGTCCATGGCGGCGTTCCGGGCGGACGGCCGTCAATATGACGGGAGTAATTCTCAATTCCCGAACAATAGCCCACTTCCCGCATCATTTCCAGGTCATAACGGGTGCGCTGCTCCAATCGCTGTGCCTCCAGCAGCTTTTCACCTTTTCCTAATTCTTCCAGGCGAGTTTCCAATTCTGCTTCAATTCCAGTCAATGCCTGGCTCATGCGATCCTCTTCAGTGATATAGTGCTTAGCGGGATAAACTTCAATCACCTCCAGGTTCTCAAACACCTCCCCCGTCAGCGGATTCACCGCGATGATCCGTTCCACCTCATCCCCAAAGAAACTGATCCGAAAGGCTCGGGTGTCGTCATATGCAGGCAGGATTTCCAGTGTATCCCCACGCACTCGAAAGATGCCGGGCTTCAACTCAAAATCATTGCGGGTGTATTGGCTTTCGACAAGGCGGCGCAATAAGGCGTTTCGCCGGAAGATCTGGCCCACCTCCAGGCGGATAACGTTACCGCCGTAAGCTTCAGGATCGCCCAAACCATAGAT
>JAYELT010000180.1:0-11895 GCA_034717715.1 Chloroflexota bacterium
GCACAAAGCCAGATATCAAATATTCCGATTACTATTACTGCTGCCACTATTGCCAGAAATTTCATTTTCTCGTTCATTTTAATTCTCCTTATCAATATTTTCTTTCTTACTCCTTTTTTACTGTTACGATTAAATCGCCTTCCTCACTTTCTTCGATTATGTCCAATAAATTTTTTAATGGCACTTCTTCAATCGCTGTCTCAATGTTTTGGTCATTGTCTCCGGCAGGTATTACTATCTTTAACTCTCTATTCATACTGACTAATACTCCTTCACTACTCACTGTTATTAAATGAGTTTCTTCATCTTTTTCCTTCTTCGCTATCGTTATTATCACTTTGCCGCTTTTTGCCCTTTCCATTGTTTCTTTCATCTCTGTTATTCTTTTTTCTATTTTCTCTTTTTCTTTTTTCTCCTGTTCTTCTGCTTCTTTGATTTCCTCATCTACCTTTTCTAAAATCTTTTAAAATTACAATTTTCGCAGTTGGTAAATATTTTTTTAGAATATCTTCCAAATGTAGAAGCGTCTCAGGAAGTAAAATATCTGGATTCTGATGCTTATAAATCTCAATTAAAGTATATGGATCAAAATGATCACAATGAGCGTGAGAAAGAAAAATTCAGTCGATTTTTCACCCGAAGTAAAAACGACTTTTAAGCCTGTGACAATTCCTGGTAAAGCCCCATTGTTTTTGAAGAATAGATGCAATAAAATGCCTGGTTCGCTCCAATCCATATGAGGGTAACCTATTCTTGGTGAAGGAAAAACAAGTAATTTGAACGGCTTTACATAATTATTGAAAAAAGTAAAAAAAGAAACCACTAATGCCAAAACTGATATTATGATAGCAACAGTAGATTCTTCCATGATTTCCTCCGATTGTTGTTTACTGTATTATATTCTATTTAAATGCAGATTTTTTGATAACAAGGAAGCACTATAAATACTGGTTATACAACTTCACGCACAACTTCGAATTAGATTGATGGTGGTGTGGTCAAAATTATCGGGAGAGGGAAATTTAATGAAGCGTTACCTTGGAAAGGTGACTTATGTTCTATGTTTTTTATACATCCGCCGTAACTGCCAAACCCTGAAAGCTGCCTCAATCTGGATGCGCAGAGACATTTTCGACTCCCCCTGTGTACGTTCAGCGAAATAAATTGGCACTTCAGAAAAGGTTAACCCGGCTAATTTTGCCATATAGGCCAACTCTACGATGAAGACATACCCGTTGGAACGTGAGGTTTCAAAGGGAATTGCTTCTAATGCTTTTCGGCGCCAAAGACGGTATCCACCGGTTGTGTCCTGGATCGGCAGCCTGAGAATGACTCGAGCATAGGTATTCCCAAACCAGGATAAGGCTTTGCGCAAGGCAGGCCATTCCTTATCCACGCTTCCCCCTTCTACATAACGAGAACCGATGGCCACATCTGAATCATCTAAAGCGGACAGCAAGGCTGGCAAACGGTCGGGAGGATGGCTCAGGTCAGCGTCCATCATACCAATGACTTCAGCGCCCTGATCCAGGGCATATCGTAAACCCTGGATATATGCTTTTCCCAATCCTTCTTTACCCCGGCGGTGAAGTACTGACACCCTGCCCGGATAGTCATGCTTTAATGCTTCAGCCACATCACCTGTACCATCAGGGCTGTTATCGTCCACAATTAGAACGTTAAGCCCGGGGATCTCCTGTGCGAATAGTGCTGGAATCAAAACTGGCAAATTCTTTGCTTCGTTGTAGGTCGGGATGACCTGGATGATTTTCATATTGCTCCATCGGTTGTTGGCAGCCGTTCTAGCATAATCAGTTTTAGCATAAGGGACCTCGAGTGTCAAGCTGGGATATGGGAGGAAAAGATAACGAAATTATTATATTCATAGTGTTCACCGAGGTCTCTAGACCATGGGCGCTGGTCCTTTCCTTACAGGACGCTTCACAGACAGGAGGCTTTGCACTGAGGACACCAGCGCTATCAAGCGTCCTATGTTTAAAACAAACGGCGCATCGGAAGATGCGCCGCCCAACCAAAGTTTGGTTTCCCAAATGAATTGTAGTGCTTTTATTTTTTAATAAAAATAGTCTTTAGGTCTTGTAAGCGCCAGCTGCCTTCTCCGCCGACACGCACGTCACGGCGTTGGAACAACTGCCAGGAGATCAAAACCAGAACCAGGTCAATGGCGATGAAAATGCCAAACCAGGTCAAGTTGAGGCCATCCTCGATGGCCGCGGCCGTCTCCAAGTAGGTCAAGGGAGAAAAATCGGCAGCCCGTTCCAATTCATCGACAACCCCTGAAAGCATGGTGATAAAGAAACTGGCACCCACCAGCATTCCGGCCAGCATGCTGGCCGTTCTGCGAGCTGGCATCAGCATACTGAAGAGCAAAGACAGGGTCATGAAGAACAGCAAGATGCCAAACAGGGAGGTAAATGGTAATAACAGTTCAAAAGCCGGGATGCTGAAATTCTCTGACCAGGTCATGGGCAACAACAGAGAAGCCCAGGAGATCAGCAGCAAGATAATGATCACCAGGGTGTTGGCGAGGAAACGACCCCAGAAAAGAACCGTGCGGCTAACGGGGTGGGCTAGAATCAGGTCGAGGGTGCCGTCCTCTTCGTCACGGGCCAGCAGACTGGCGCCCGCCCCGGTAGCAAACAGACCGATGATCAAGGGCACAAAGGAGAAGTACTCGACATCCAGCCAGCCGATCGGGGTATTCATCGCGCCAAAATTGAATATCTCTGCCAATTCTGGCATCGTAACTGTGTATGCATTCATCACATCCATCATTTCATTACTGCCAACCATCATATCGTAAAAAGAACCCATCATGATCGCCAGGGCGGCCAAGCCAATCCCCCAACCAATGATCGCACCACGTGAGCTGCGTAAGGAATAACGAATTACAGTAAACATTTTATTTATCCTTCTCCCCATTGTAGTAAGCAAGGAAAATCTCTTCCAGGCTGGTGCGCTCGGTCTCAAAATCGTTGACCGGATACTTCGCCAGGGTCTTGATCAGGACATCCATTTGGCCTTCGACCTGCAGCAATAGGCCCATACTATCGTCCTTGGCGATCAGCTTAACCCCCGGAAGCTTATAGAGTTCTTCAGCTTCAGTAGGCTGCTGGAAGCGAATGCGCACCTGGCGCATGGAGCGGTGGAGCAAGTTTTCGGTCACGGCCACTTCGACGATCTTACCCTCTCGGATGATAGCGACCCGGTCGGCGATGGCCTGCACTTCACTGATGATATGCGAGGAGAAGAAGACCGTGGCCCCGCGATTCTGGGCTTCGGCCAGCATGCGATGAACTTCCTGCTGCATGAGTGGGTCAAGGCTGCCGGTGGGCTCGTCGAGAAGCAGCAATTCGGGTTTATGCATTAAGGCCTGCACGACGCCAATCTTTTGCTTATTACCTTTCGAAAAGTTTTTGATCGGAGATACGAGTTCCAGTTTGAGGCGTTCGGACAATTCATCGATGAATTCCCAGTCCGAGCGATTGCCGCGCAGGCGGTTGAAAAAACGAAAGACCTCTCTGGCGGTCATATTCTCGTCCACATGTAGTTCGCCGGGTAAATAACCAACTCGCTCCTTGACAGCTTCTGGTTCTTCTTGCGGGTTAATTCCCAGCATACTAATCGAGCCACCTTGCGGGCGGATCAAATCCAACATGCAGCGGATGGCGGTTGTTTTCCCTGCCCCATTGGGACCAAGAAAACCAAAGATTTCACCACTGTTAACATCGAGATCCACACCTTTGAGCGCTTTCACCCGGCCATAGTTTTTAACCAATCCTCGGATTTCAATCGCTTTTTGATTGCTGATTTTGCACCTCCTAAAATTTCTCTTGAAAAATTTATCAACGTTTGGAAAATATCACATAACGACAATAAATTTAATTTATCCGGAATTCCACGTCGCAATAATTTTACTCTATTGCCATCCAAACAGGCTTTTTGTTGATCGCGAGTTTTTTCATTTCATCTTTGGTCAGGATCGACGAAGATTTGGAAATGATCAACCAATTTTCGCCTATGAAATATTACCAGGGTGGGGAGGCAGTGAATGGATTGGATTTACAAAACCTGTTGATCCTTTTTGGGCTTTCGGTGCTATTCATCGCATTGGCGTGGTTCTTTTTCGTCAAGCGGGCTCTTCGCTTTGGCGGCTCTGGTGGTTTCAGGATGGTGATAAATCGAGAAGTTGGGAAACCACAGGCAGAATAATACCATCCAAATTGATCACTGATTAACCTGACAGTCACCTAAAAATCATTTTTTCTTTGAGGAATTTAAGTTTTCTATCACATGCATCATTGCAAATTATTTTGATTCTGCTATATCGGCTGCTTGGTGAGAGCGTGTGAATAGAAATACTAATCCCGTAAAACTCAACCCTAAGCCCAATAAGAAGAATCCATGCACCATTAAATCGGGGAGTGCGGCCAGCAGTTTTTCTACATCTGACCCAAATAAATAGTTATACAGTGAATTGATGATCGGTGAAATGACCCCAATGATGACAAGGTTCAACCAAATCCAGTGCTTGCGAAAGGGGAGGAAGAAAACCAGCGGGAAAAAGATCGCATAGGTGAGGATATCAAACAAGTAAGGTGCTGCATCGACTAGCCAACTTGTCTCACCTCGCATTGTTACATAACCAAAATAGAAGGTTCCGTTATTTTGAATAGAAGGCCAAAAAGTAAATTTTGTGATCTCGGCTCCCTGCAAGTGGGCAACCAGGGCATGTGAGAACTCATGGCGAAAAGTCCCCATGATTAAATAAAGTGGTATTAGAAACAGCCAAATCAAGTCGCGTTTGCGGATCATTCTTATTGGCTAGATTCCAGGTGATATTGTTTTGGGTAATTCGTGTTGTCCAACAAGGGTTGGATAAGATCTGATGCTAAAAAATATCTTCGTAGAACGGGAACAATAACCCTGTGCCAGCAACAAATAAGGTAAAGACTACAATTAGGATCAATGAAACCGCAAAGCCGATCAACCCCAGGATCATCCCACTAAGGGCCATTTTGTGGCCTGTTTGTGCGCCTGCGGATTCATCGATACGTTTTTTGCTGATGAAGCCTGTGATAGCCCCCACTGCGCCAAGTGCTAACCCAATAAACCTTAAACCACATGGAATGCAGAAGGACAGCAGCAGAGAAAGGATGCTTAGGATGCTTGCGGCCAGACTGATGATGGCCATAGTGTTTGTTTTGCCATGAGAAACGGATTCCTGTAAATCTGTCATATCAAATTCTCCTTGCGGTATTGAGAATAATTAAGGGGACGCTATAGGATATTATAATCGATATCCTAATCACCCATGGTCACCATCCTTCGCAAGTCCCTTCCTTACAGGACGCTTCACAGACAGGAGGTTTTGCACTGAGGACGCCTGCTCAATCGCAAGAATTGTTCCCCTATCTTCTCTCGACCAAGGGGGATGCGATGACCGTAGGTCCCCATCTTTCGCAGGTCCCTATATGAGGCTTTGCACTGAGGACACCTGCTCAATCGTAATAAATTAGTTTCCCCTCCTGGGATGATCCGAATAAAAACATCCGAAACATATCTGCCGCACGAAATTTCAGTATTTACCTATATAATAGAAGAGTTACAATAACCAGAACTAAAAAAGTAGGTGAAATGCAACCAAATCCAATCCTGAAAAACCTTGGTTTTTCGAATGATGATCGGGTCGTGATCATCCACACAGATGATATCGGTATGTGCCAGGCATCCGTTGAAGCATTCGCTGAGATGGTTGATTTTGGACTGATTTCTAGCGGCGCGGTGATGGTACCGTGTCCATGGTTTCTGGAAGCGGCTGCATTTACCAGGGCACACCCTGAAGCAGACATGGGAGTACACCTGACCCTGACCAGCGAATGGGAAACCTATCGTTGGGGGCCGATCAGCACCCAGGATCCTGAATCCGGCCTGATGGATCAACAGGGATTTTTCCACCGATCCTCAGAGGCTGTTTGGAAGCACGCTGATCCGGATGCTGCCATCGCTGAACTCGATGCACAGGTCAGCCGCGCCCTGGCAGAAGGTATGACCCTGACACATATTGACACACACATGGGTTCCGTAGCACATCCCACGATTATCCCTGGATACGTGCAGTTGGCAACCAAATACGGCCTCCCACCGATGATCCCACGGCAGGCTACAGAGGTATTGATGAACAGCCAGGGCGTTGATGCCGAGACTGCCCAGATGGTTACAGGAATGATACATACCCTGGAAGAGATGGGGATCCCCTTATTGGATCACCTCTCAGGCCTTGAGCTGGTAGATGCTGCGGATCGCTTTGAACAGGCTAAGCAAGCCCTGGGTGCACTAAAACCTGGTGTAACCCACTTCATCATTCATCCCTCCAAAGATACTCCCGAATTGCGGCATATCACAGATTCCTGGGATTGTCGTGTGGCAGATTTTGAGACCTTCACAAGCGAAGCGACCCGGACACTCATCAAGAATGAGGGAATCCATGTGATCGGATACCGTGATCTCAAGGCATTGATGCCTTCTTTCGAGTAATCCATTTGACATCAACATAAGGAGAGCGAATCATGACAGAAAAATCCATGCGTGCATCACCGAAACTCAGTTTCAGTTATAAATTCTATTGGGGGGTTGCTGCTTTAGGGACATCATTGATTTCAGGGATCTATGGTGGTCTGCTGACGATTTTTTACCAGGATTATTTGGGCCTGAGTGCCAGGTGGATTGGTATCGCGGCAACGATTTACGCCGTGTGGAATGCTTTCAACGACCCCTTATTTGGCTATATCACCGATAACACACGCAGTAAACGCGGCCGGCGGATTCCCTACATGCGCTTCACAGCACCTTTCCTGGCGTTGACTTTCATCCTGGTTTGGTTTGCCCCACCGAAAGCGGGACAGCAGGTTCTGTTCTGGTGGATGCTGGTATCGATGCTCTTGTATGACACCTGTTATACGATCATTGGTTTGGTCTACTCAGCGCTGCTGCCCGAGGTAACCGAATCTGACGCACAGCGCAACGGCTTACAGATTTCCAGCTCTCTCTTTGCAATGCTGGGAACCTTATTGGGCTTCCTTATCCCGGATTTAGTTCGCCCCAAAACGGGTGAGTCTTCTTTCATACCGCTCTATATTGCCGTGGTCATCGTAGGTGTTGTTGGTATGATCTTGATCTTGATCACAACTTATAAGATTAAAGAACGACGAGAGTTTGTACTTGTTGATAAGCCTGTACCGCTCTGGGAAGCCATCAAATTCACCTTTACGAGTAAATCATTCCTGGTATTGGTGTCCGAAAATTTTATGGCCATATTGATGAGTTCGCTGATCCTGGGTTCGATTTATTATCTGGCGGACTATGTCTTGGATTGGCCGGCGATTCAACTGTTAATCTTTCTGTTCATCCCTTTGATCATCGGCATTCCATTAACAACTTTGTTCCGGAAATGGCTGGGAGTGGTTGGCGCTCAACAATTTTTGCTTGTTATGGCAGGGATCAGTTTGGTAGCGATTGCATTTGTGCCCAAAACACTCATTCCCGTCTGTATTGCGCTGGCAGGGTTGGGGTTGTCAGGACCGCAAACATTATCCAATATCTTATTCGCTCAAGTCGCCGATGAAGATGAACTGCGATCGGGGCAAAGACGGGAAGGTGCCTTCTTTGGTGTGAATGCATTGATCACGAAACCAGCACAATCAATTGCTATCTGGATCACGCCATTTATCCTGGAAAAAACGAATTTTATCACTCGAGCCTCTAACCTCGGTGAGATATTTTTAGATCAACCAGCACAAGCCATCATGGGCATCAAGATTTTTAGCGGTGTGATCCCAGGTGCTGCGTGTTTGCTCGGGGCGTTGATCCTGGTCTGGTATCCCTTGCGCGGTGAAAGACTGAAGGAGATTCAACAGCGAATATTAATTCTGCATCAGGAGAAGAAACAGAAGCTTGAAGAAATATTAACTGAACTCTAGAGTAATAAAGCCATTGTGGTGGGCGTTTTGAAATTGAATGTGAAAATGTGTGCGTCAATACATGCATGTTAAGGTTAAATCGTGAATTTGGATTCTAAAGGTCACTAACAAACAGATGTTTCATTAAAGAATACAAGGGCGATGATTTCATCGCCCTTGTGTTTAGAGATTGACCAGTGTAGGTGGGATTTTAAGTTTTTAACAATTTTTGTGTAGCAAATTATTCTTCTGAGGGTTCTTCTTCGTCTTCCTCTAATGGTGTTTCGTCGATATCGATCTCGGCAAGTTCCTCTTCGAGAGTTTCAGCTTTTGGTGTTGAGAGAATTTGTAAAATCCAACCCAACCCAATGAGAACGGCGGCAAACAAGACAAATTGGCCAATATTAGATACATAGTAACTGACGATTTCAAATTCACTTCCTTCAACCATGAGCTGACCCATAGAAATCGCTTCCGAAACAATGCCTGCGGAGTAGATAATCGCCCAAATTGCGTATGCCAGGGATATGCCCGCCAGTATGTAAAAAATGATACTGATTACGGGTAATTTCTTTTTTTCCATAAAGCTCCAACTTTCTATCTATTTTTAATGATCAATCAAACACTGGTATATCACGTTCACAAACTCAGCCAGTATTATACTCCGTAATCACATCTCAACAATGATTTGAATATTTTATTTCCACCATGCTGACACAATACCGAATATCAAATAGCTATTGACAGAAAGTTTTTATTAATTTTGATTCGTGTTTCAGCAGGGATAAAATCAATCCGGTGATAAACGGTACATTGGACCCAATGATCACCCGTAGAGCACCTTTGGCAGCAATATGGCGTTTTTCCTTATGTGCTTCACGACGGTGTAATAAACGCTCATGCAGCGACGTATATACCTTTATATTATTCATTCACAATAAAGTAGCTCGGTCAAGCATTCCAGAAAATCAGGAACGTTTCCTTTGTTTGAAAAGGAATCCAAGCCCAATCAGTGAAGCTAGAGCCACCAAAATAACCCAGGGGCGTTCCAGCAGCCATAATATCACCGTGATACCTGTTCGGATAGCCCTAATTTTATTGATGCGGTTCGGTATTGCTTCCTGTTCATCCCAATCAAAGGTGTTGAGCTTTGAAAGAAAGCCCTGCTCAACACAACCTTCCAAACAGAAGATATGGATGGGCTTTTCCAGCATTACACATAATCGTAAGTCGCGTGAAAACTCCTCCCATGTCATTGGGTCAAGGTCACCGATACCCGCCAGATCAACGCCACCACCAGTGTTGCCCACACCGATTGAATCCGCCTCCGCTGCGTAGCTCCAAAGGACAGCTGCTCCATCAGGGCGAAGGAAACTGGAATAGAGCATCAAGACTTCACGGTCTGTCTCAAGGTCAACCAGTCCTACTATTCGCTGCAGGACGGTGGCATGTGCTCTGCGTTCTTCAGAGATCAGTGGGATGTGATAACTTTCCACTGAATATCCATCCGCATGGATCAGGCTAACCAAATCCTGATAGGCGTGCTGTGCTTTCAGGACCCTTTTCTTATTTGTAAAGCGTTGAAATAAGGTCGCGATGAATTCTTCTGACTGTTTCCTATCCAGGAGCTGGTGGAGATCGTTGATATTCATTTCAATATCCAGACCGATCCCAGCCCAATCCAGCTGGTGCTGCGTTGTCCATGCCTTGAAGGCGACGTACCTTTCAGCAGCTTTCTCATAATTATCAATGTTGAACCAGTAGCCTTCTTCCTCAGGGAGGAGCAGCCAGGCTATCACTGGTACACCAGCCTTATTTAAACGTTTGACGACTCTCGCTCGCTCAACAGAAAGGTCAAGTATTCCTAAGCTGAGGGTCGCACACAAGTTTTTTATATCATCGATAACGAATCTGTCCTCAAAAAGTTTGGTCAATTGTTCAGTATGTAATTCGGAGAAAAAAGTCAACTCGGGTTTAGGCATATGATTGCACTTCCTTTAGAATAGTATTTGGTTTTTGATTGCACAAAACTCAAAAATTATCACTCAAATGATTTCCCAGGGGATTTATGATTGTCTTGTGACACCGTTTTCTGCCCCCGCCTGCTGCTTTAAGATCTCTTTTGCAGCTTCAAGGGCATTTTGTGTTGAATTGAATAACTGGTTATTAGCCAGGAAGATGCGGGATTCCCCGATCAGGTCTGTAACACCAGCTGCCTCGAGAGGTACAAGCACCTCATTTTGAAGCCCGCAAAACAGGATGTGAACATTCTTATCATGCGCTGAGCGAACGATGCGATCCAGTGCCATGACACCTGTGCTGGCAAGAAGGTGTGATCGGCGGAAGCGCAGGATCAGTACTTTGATCTCTGTTTCAAGAATTCGTTCTACTTGATCTTGCAAGTCTTGAACGGCAGCAAAAAACAAATCTCCTTCAATATTAATAATGGCAATATGAGGAGTCCGTTTTTCGATCCCCTGTAGGGGGTACTCAATAAATTGCCCCTGTTCGTTCTCGATGATGTAGCTCAGATTCATGCGGCTGCTTACCCCCAGGTAAATCACAATGGTCGTCAGAATGCCCAGGTAGATGGCATATTCTAAGGGTAAAACCAGCGTGGAGATGAAGGTGATCAGCATGACAGCCCTGCTTTGGGCGTGACTCTGCCAGGTAAGTTTGATCAAGCTGATATTTACCAATCCTGCGGCAGAAACGATCACAACTGCTGCAAGTGCTGAAACCGGAATATAGACAATCATCCGGGAAAAAAGCAGCAAGAAAATCAGAACACCTAAACCGGAAATGATGGCAGAGAAGCGCGTCCGAGCGCCATTGACAACATTGATCACCGTTCGGGATGGTGAGCCAGATGCAGGCATGCATTGGAAAAAACCCCCCACGAATAAGGCTAAGCCCTGGCCGATCATTTGTTGGGATGGGTCGAAATGCTCGCCAGTCATTTGACTCATAGCTTTGGCAATTGATAGCGTTTCCATCAATCCGAACACTGCCAAAACGACACCTGAGGAGCCGAGGGATGTGAATTCCTTAAATGAGATTTTTGGGATATGAAATCCCAGCTGGATATTCTCTGGTAATTGAAAATCACTCACGAGACGCACATTTTGAGCACCGCCCCAGCCCGTAAGATAAACCAGCAGGGTCGCCAGGATGACTGTGATCAAAGCCGCTGGAAATTTACGATTAATCCTCCGGAGGATTAATAACAGGGAAAAACTTAATCCACTTATGAGCAGAGTGTAAAGGTTTATGTTTGAAAAAGCACCTCCCAGGCTAGTAATAACTCCCCAAACACTTTTCTCTCCTACGAGTTCAACGCCAAGTAAGTTCCCGAACTGGAAGCTGATGATTAGCACCCCTACGGCTGTTAGGAAACCAACCAGTACAGAATTGGAGATATATCGGATGATCGCACCCAGTTTTAACAAGCCAAAAAGAAGATAGATAAGCCCTGCAATGATGGCCAAAGCAAAAACAAACTCGAAATAATCTGAGCGGTTTGCATAATTCATCAGTAAACTTGCGGTTACCAGTGCGGTAGGGTTGGTAGGGCCGGTGATCAGGTATGGAAAGCTTCCAAAAATTGCTGCAATGATGGTAGGGATGATTGCAGTAAAAAGCCCATAAATGGGGTTGATGCCAACGATGGCAGCATATGCCATTGATTGGGGGATGACAATCATAGCAACAGTTAATCCTGCTGATAGGTCAGAGCGAAATTTTCCCCTGAAGTAGCGCTTAATATTTTTCGTGGAAAATTTCATAGAGGTGTCTTCCCAATACAAGGTCTGTCTCCATTTTACCATTGAGTTCTTCGCAATCATCTTGGATTTTTGGTTTTTAGGCAGTTTTTTTGAGGATCAAAGGAAAACATGAAAATTTTATGATTCCTGGC
>JAYELT010000180.1:11995-23186 GCA_034717715.1 Chloroflexota bacterium
GTGTCTTCCCAATACAAGGTCTGTCTCCATTTTACCATTGAGTTCTTCGCAATCATCTTGGATTTTTGGTTTTTAGGCAGTTTTTTTGAGGATCAAAGGAAAACATGAAAATTTTATGATTCCTGGCTATAATCAATAAGAGGGCATTTCCCCGCAGCTTGCTGCGGGGATAAGGATTTCAAAGATTTTGGTTTTACTAAGAAGGTTCAATATAATGAAATTGGAGATGAATTAGAATGAATGATCTCAAGGAAAAAAGAAATCGGTTAAAAATCAGGTTGAACTTCCTGTTGGCATTGGTTTTACTATTTCATTGTTCCTTTTTTGTGATCTACTGGATGGCTGTTGGAGATTTTCGCGCTGATGTTGACCAATACATTGAAAATATTACAGGATGGCAGCTGCCGTATGTTACTTTGCTTAGCGTCTTAACCACGCTGATCGGGATTTGGAGCTTTTTTCGTGTTGCCAGGTTCCGGTTGGCACCTCGCAAAGGGGTTTGGAAATCTGCGCTTGTAAACTGGCTATTTTTCGTTTTATGGGTGATCTTCCTCATTCTGTTTTATGCAGCTTTTATTGTTATACTGCGAGAGAATCCTGCCCAAAGAGGTGTGTTAAATCATTTATTTAACCTGGTACGATTGGGCAGTGATGCTCTGTTGTTTCTCCTGGCAGGTATTGGACTGCGCCAATTGATCCTCGTTTTTCGTCGAAAAATGCTAACAAAGAGACACAGATGGCCTTGGGCTGTGGGAATTTTTCTGATTTTGGTCACATTGGTTGGGCTCTGGCTGCTGCCGGCATTATTTCCACCCAACTGGGCGTACAAGGGTGATCTTCCTGCGAAACCCGCCCTGATTGCGCATCGCGGTGCTTCAATGCTTGCTCCTGAAAATACACTTGCAGCAGCTGAACTCGCTGCTGTCAAGAAGGCATTTGGATTTGAAACGGATATCCGGATAACAATGGATGGTGTGCCGGTTTTGATGCATGATGAAACACTTGAACGCACCACGAATATTGCAGAGATCTTTCCTGAACGGGTGAGCGACCGCGTTTCAAGTTTCACAATGGATGAATTGAAGCAGCTGAATGCAGGATTGTGGTTCATCCAGAAGGATCCTTTTGGGACGATAAATGCAGGACATGTTTCACAAACGCAGTTAGGGATAAATCAGGGCCAAAGCATCCCAACGCTTTCCGAAACCTTGGCTTTGATGGAGAGGAAAGGAATGGTGATCATTTTTGATATGCGCTATCCGCCATCTAACCATCCTCATTATGCGGATTTTTTTGACATCGTACTGACCGAATGTCGACAGTCAGGTTTGAACGATGATATTTGGTTCCTGGTTGATCGTGAAAACCTGCAATTAGTTCGAGAAAAGGCACCTCAATTGATTCGTGTTATTGGGAGCGAAAGTACAGACCTACCTCAGCCGGTGGATTTATTAGACCTTGGCTATGAAATTATCAATGTTGATTCAGGTATTTTTAAAAATTCCATCGGGGCATACAGGGAGCAAGGTGTAGGGGTTAATGTCTACACAATTGATCAACCATGGCTGTTCTCGCAATTTTGGCTGTCTGGGGTGACATCCATCACAACCAATAATGTGCATACGCTTTCTCAGATAGACCATCCATTCCTAAATCTCCCATATTCAAGCTACCTGGTATTTTGGGGCTTGTTTGGCATCGTTGTCGCTATCTGGTTGGCTGGAAGCCAACCAGATAGAGGAAAAGAGGAACCAAACTTGTTGGTAAAGCCAGAGCCAGTAAGCTTAGGTCAGATGGAAAACCAGGGAGAGGACAGCAGAGATCTCCCATTGATAGTTGAAGCGGATCAAGAATGGATGCAAGATCAAAATCAGGAGGGGACTTAATCACCGTCGTAATGGAATATGAGTGCCCAGGTTCGTTTCCGGTTGATTAAGAAAGCAAGGAGGCTAATGTGACGAAAATACTTGTTGTCGGCAGTATCAATATGGATCTCGTGGTTCGAGTGCACCATTCACCCACACCTGGCGAGACAGTATTAGGCAGTGATTTTACAATTTTTCCCGGTGGGAAAGGAGCCAATCAAGCTGTTGCTGCGTCTCGATTGGGTGGTGAGGTGAGTATGGTTGGGCGTGTAGGTAAGGATGATTTCGGAGATGCGCTGATCCAGGAATTGGTGGATAATAAGATCAAAACAACTCATGTTATCAAAGACCCACAAGCCCCAACGGGGATCGCTATGATTACAGTTGCCCCAAATGGTGAGAATATGATTGTCGTGGCAGCTGGCGCGAATTCGATGGTCTCGGTGGAAGATGTGAATAATGCACGCACATCGATGCGCGAAGCGGATATCATGTTGGTTCAATTGGAATGTCCTTTGGAGACAGTCACAGCTGCGATAGATTTGGCTAAAGTTCATTGCTTGCCGGTGATCCTGAATCCAGCTCCAGCACAATCTATTTCGCGAGAAAACTTATCAAAAGTGGATTATCTGACACCCAATCGATCGGAATTGGCATTATTGACAGGGGAGGATGATCTTGAAGAAGGTGTTCGGAAATTGCGTGAATGGGGTATTCAAAATATCATTATCACCCTGGGAAGCAATGGCGTTCGGGTCATCTCAGAAGAGCTCAACCTGCATCTCCCCGCCTATGAGGTCAGCGCAGTGGACACAACAGCGGCAGGGGATGCCTTTAATGGTGCTCTGGCCGTTGCCATCGCTGAAGGGAAACCTTTCCTCAAGGCAGTTCGCTATGGAATGGCTGCCGGTGCGCTGGCAACGACCAAACGTGGTGCACAGCCCTCATTGCCATCCAGAGAGGCAGTCGAAAACTTACTCGGAAGGCAGGAAGGTTAGTGATCGCAGCTCCTACAAATTTTGTGGTTTCTAAATTTGTTCATCATACAATACAGATGAGTCTTTTGTGAAGTTGGAGGACGAAGCCAAGGCGTTCTTTGGTCAGCATTACAATTGCGCCCAATCGACAGTGGCACCCTTTGCAAAACGACTGGGTGTTGACCTGGACTTGATCTTAAAGATAGCCACGCCATTTGGTGGGGGGATGGGACATGCCGGCCAAATATGTGGCGTTGTAAGCGGCGCGTTGATGGCGATCGGTTTGGCAAAGGGGATCACGTTCTACGAAAGGGATAAAAAATACGCCTGCTATGCGCTGGGACAAGATTTCCAGGAGCACTTTCGCGCCCTACATGGCAACCTGACCTGCCCCGGCTTGCTTGGTTTGGATATTGGCAACCCGGAGGAGTTAACAAAGGTGCGAGAGCTGGATCTTTTCCATACCTTATGCCCGCGCTTTGTCGGTGATGCTGCCAGGATCACTGCTGAGATGCTGGGGTTGGAAGATTAACCATCAGCTTGAAGCTGGTCTGCAACAGTGTTAATGAGATTGCCAGAGGAATTCACAAATCAAAGAGTAAAGGGAAGTCACGATGGTAAATTTCCCTTTTACAAGGTGACCTTTCAAGCATAGGACGTCTAAAAACAGACATTTCAACAATCAGATTTAATTCAGCTTATTTTACCCTTGACGAATAGTATATAATACTATATATTATATATAGCAAACTATACATATTGATTATAAAATGACCTCAAAATTAGAAAATAATCTGCGGAAATACCGATTTAACCATGATGAGATCTCTCAACAGGATCTCGCCAATGCTGTAGGTGTGACCCGACTCACCATCCACTCGATTGAAACCGGGAAATTTAACCCTTCCACCGTATTAGCGCTGAAACTTGCACGATTTTTCAATGTCAAAGTGGAGGATTTGTTTTATTTAGTCAAGGATGAAACAGATCAGTGAATATAAAAAATCAAAAACTACAAACCCTCAATATTGTCCTGGGAGTTCTTTCAATAGCCATATTTGGGTATGCATTATATGTTTTTCTCAGATTGCAGCCAAAAATGGTAGCCTTCGAAACATTGAGTGATATTGAGTCAGGGATGATAACCGGGGTTGGTTTTGGCTTGTTGTTCATCTTAGCGTTTTATCTGTTCTCTTTACTGCAGATGGTCATTTATTTGAAGCATTCCGAAAGTGTCAAACCCATTCCGCTGGTTTTGATCATCTGCGGGGTCATTTCGATGCTGTTTGTTTTCAGTGATGTAGCATTACTAAATGATATCGCCAAACAATATCGCTATGGACTTTCACAACCTGAGTGGAGCCTGGTATATTCAATAATGGGTTTTCAATTTGTGATCACATTGATTTTGATGTGTTTACATGTTTCTGGTTTCTTTGTGCCAAAGCAGGTTGATAAAGTCGCCCGGGATATAAATATCTTCCTGATCGTGCAGTATGTGGGGGTGATATGTGGCTTGATGGGACTGGCTTCATCCAGCCTGGGATTCTTATTTCCACATGCCTGGTCTCTTCCTTTGCATACTATCATGGGCGGTAGCATTCTCTTATTCCCATATGTCCTCTCGCTGGTTTATTGGGTGCTGACCAAATTCAAGGAGAAGGATCGGCAGTGGTGGGATGAAAAACAACTTCAGGATATTGGGAAATCCGCCTGATAACATTGTTGGTCGATACCGTTTTGATGTTTATGTTGTTTATCCTGAATTACAATCACCTGGATGGTGTGGTCAGTATACTTTGGCTGCCGCTTTACTTGTTTGCTACGATCTTCTTGTTTTCAGTGGGGAATCTCTACTTCAGCAGCAAAGGATGATGCGCCTTATCGAATTTCCCTTGCCTGGATCATACGCAACGCAGTTGGAAGGACTTACTCAATATTAAGGATATCCATACGAAAAGCATCGGTTTAATTTGACATTAGCGGTTTAATAACCGTTCTGAAAGTGCATCTTTATAGGATTCAAGATCAACCGCAAGATTAGCCACACCGCTTTCCATGGCTGCTTTTGCTACAGCTGGTGCCTCATAAAGGCATACCCGCTTGTCAAAGGGTTTGGGGACAATATAATCCGGTCCAAATTCCAGATGATCTAATTGGTAGGCTTCAAGCACTTCATTTGTGACCTCTTTTTTGGTAAGATCTGCCAGGGCAAACGACGCTGCTAATTTCATTTCGTCATTGATCGTGCTTGCACGGACATCCAGCGCCCCGCGAAAAATAAACGGGAAACCCAGAACATTATTGATCTGGTTGGGATAATCTGAACGACCTGTTCCAATGATCGCATCTGGCCTGGCGGCGCGTGCTAAATCATATTTGATTTCCGGATCAGGGTTGGCCATAGGGAAAATAATCGGGTTGGGTGCCATCCGCTTGACCATTTCCTGGGAAACGATGTCTGCCGCGGATAAGCCGATAAATATATCCGCACCTTCTAAAACTTCCCCAAGGTTTGCGGGATGATCACCGTTAGCGAAAGATTCTTTTTGAGAGGACATGTTATTCTGTCGTCCAACATGGATCAATCCAGCGCTGTCGGTCAACCACAGGTTTTCTTTTGGAAAACCAAGCATGACGAGCTGGTTGGCGCAGGAAATCCCTGATGCACCAGCACCGGAAAAGACAACCTTGGTATCTTTTGGAGCTCTACCGGTAATTTCCATCGCGTTTAGAATTGCCGCACCCAAAATGATCGCTGTGCCATGCTGGTCATCATGAAAAACCGGAATATCCAACAGTTTTTTTAACCGGGATTCAATATAAAAACATTCTGGTGCTTTGATATCTTCCAGATTGATACCTCCGAAGGTGGGTGCAATCATCTGAACCACTTTCACAACTGTATCTGGATCTTCTGAATCAACTTCGATATCAAAGACATCAATGTCTGCGAATGCTTTGAAGAGGACTGCTTTCCCTTCCATAACCGGCTTGGAGGCTAATGCCCCACGGTTACCCAGACCGAGAATCGCAGTACCGTTTGAAACAACCGCCACAAGATTTCCTCTTGTGGTGTATTGATAGGCACGCTTTGGGTCTTTGTCGATCTCCAAAGCCGGGTAAGCCACGCCAGGCGTATATGCCAAACCTAAGTCATATTGCGTTTTGAGGGTTTTTGTTGGTGTTACGGAAATTTTTCCGGGAACTCCATTTGCTTGATGATATGCGAGTGCCGCTTCTCTGGTGATCTTCTTCATGAAATTAATTCCTTAATGAGCGAAAGTAGTCATAATGTGTAAGAAGAGACGGTTGTGATATAGCACTATTATAATGCGTGTGTTCATTCAACTGACATTGTCTCAATTATCAACAGTGTTAGGCTCACAGAAAATTTATTAATCTCCGACAATCTAATGTTGAGATTGCTGAAAAGGGAGTATTTCAGCAATCTTTTTTGCCACATTGTAATTATTTTCTAATTAATATAAAGAACAATCAACTGTAGTGGCAGACCTCTGTGTCTGCCACTAGACGGTTACTGTGACGATAATTTATACCTGCCTTCGCACTCCGCAGGGCGCAGTGTCTCCCTTGCACAGCTCTTTGAGCGGGGTAACTACAGAGGGTTGCCCCTACGTTTCTGTCGAAGGTATATTAACAACAATTTTCTACAACCGCCCTGCGCATGGCAGATTCCATTCGCAATCCCACCATGTGTCTCTATCCCGTTATATAGCACAAAGTCACAGTATAATTTTTACAGAATAATGTTTTGCCTGCCCCCAGCATTCTGAGTATGAATTCATAGTTCCCGGAGAAATTCATGAATAAGCAATATACCAAAGCAATGATTGTCATATCGGTCATAATAAGTTTATTGATTGGCTGTACACCAAAAACACCAGAGGATGCTGTACCAGCCCCAACATCGGCAGCACCTTTGTCAACAGTCACATCAACTTCATCACCTACCCCTGAACCTGAGCCATCCCGATGGTGGAAGAACCGTGTCTTTTATGAAATCTTTGTTCGCAGCTTTAAGGATAGCGATGGGGATGGGATCGGGGATTTTCAGGGCATTATTCAACAGCTTGATTATCTTAATGATGGTGATCCTGAAACGCAAGATGACCTTGGGATCGGCGGGATCTGGTTAATGCCCATCAATCCTTCCCCGTCATATCACGGCTATGATGTCACCGATTATTATGCGGTTAATCCGGAATACGGAACGATGGCGGATTTTAAGCAGCTATTGGCAGAAGCTGAAAAACGCGATATTAAGATCATCATCGACCTTGTGCTCAACCATACTTCGACAGCACACCCCTGGTTTCAAGAGTCACAGGATATTACTTCAGCATATCATAACTGGTACGTGTGGTCAGAAACCAACCCACGAACTCCCGGACCCTGGTACCAGGATGTTTGGCACCGTAATGCGAGGAACGGCCTGTTTTACTATGGTGTCTTTTGGGGGGGCATGCCTGATCTAAACTATGACAATCCTGATGTCAGCGCTGAGATGATGAACGTCTCCAAATTCTGGTTGGAAGAAGTTGGCGTGGATGGATTTCGAGTTGACGCTGCCCGATATTTATTTGCTGATGGTGCTGTGCAGCAGGATACGGCTGAAACGATCCAATGGTTTGAGGATTGGCGAACATTCTATAAGGAGATCAATCCAGAAGCATTGACTGTTGGCGAAGTCTGGACCGACCTGCAGATTACGGCAAAATACAGTCAGGGGATGGATTCCCTCTTCATGTTTGATTTGGCAGAGGATATTAAGAATGCCATTTTTTCACCGCAGGTATCCCGGATCACCGAGTCTTATCTTGAAACACTCGAACACTTCCCAGAGCATAACTTCAGCAGTTTCCTCTCCAACCATGACCAGCAGCGGGTGATGTCCTTATATAATGAAAACCTTGATAAAGCCAAGCTGGCAGCATTTGTTTACCTGTCAGGACCAGGTGTTCCCTTCATTTATTATGGGGAAGAGATTGGTATGCTTGGTAATAAGCCTGATGAATTACTGCGGACGCCTATGCAGTGGTCTGATGAATCGAATGGGGGGTTCACGACAGGAACAGCCTGGGAAGGCTTATATAGCAATTATCGGGATGTTAACGTTGCCTATCAGGACCTTGACTACGATTCATTGCTGAATCATTATAGAAAACTGGTACAGATCAGGAATCAGCATAGCCAGCTTCAGACTGGTGATTACCTGCCTTTTACCTCAGACTGCCGTTTGCTTTACTCAATCATGAGAGTGGATGAGGATGGCGCGATGATCGTCCTGGCGAATTTGGGACGTTTGGTTCAGGAAAGCTGTACGATTTCTCTTGAGGAAAGCCCACTTTTGGGGGACTACCAGGTGGATGTCATCCTTGGTGAGGGAGCTTTTGATCCTATCGTTTTTGAAGAGGACGGCGGGCTGATTGACTATCAATTTCCAAGGGATGTGGACCCCTGGGAGTATTTCATCTTGAAGCTCACACAATAGGTGTGTGGTATCCAGCTTAGGGATTATCCTCTGATGCGAGTTGGTGAAATATAATTTCGGCAGTAAACATCAAATTTGCGGATATAAGTAAATTGGTCTGATCAATGTTTGTATAGCGAAACGATTTGCTCCGCATAATCAAACACACTTATTCGCAGCGCAATCGGTTCAAGAACTTCAACGCCGCGCCCATATCCAAGAATGGAATCTCTGGCTGCCTCAAAGGAATTAAAATTCAATCTCAACCTTATCCACCCATCCTCATCATGCGGCTCAGCTTGTGCGATTCTGGTGTGGATCGCGCTGCCGAAATACCGGGGAAGCTCGGGGATAAAGTCCGGAGATACACGCACGGTGACAGAAAAATTGTTCAGGAATTTCTCATAATTGACACACCAGTTTTCCCAGAATACAGTCAGATCAAAACTTGCTGGCCTTTCGAAAGTTTCATCCGATAGGTGCACATCCTGAAAATTTGATACACGACGCACATTGATAGCATCATTCCTGGCGGAAACTAAATACCAGACGCCGGCTTTGGCAACAAGCCCATAGGGGACAACCAGGCGTTTGATCTCTGTGGCAAAAGGCGGGTGATAGACCACATGTAGCTTATGATTTTCCCATAATGCCTGCTGAATAACCTGCAAATGAGGGACCTGCTCTGTGTGATGCTGCCACCAGGTTGAGTCGAGGAGAAAACATTGACGCACTTTATCTTCATTGCGACGGTGGGTGCTGGGCAGCGAAGCAGATAATTTCAGTAGGGCAGAGCGTAAATCCTGACTCACGCCCAAATCCACCAAGGGGGCAGGAATGCTGAGCATCGACAATGCACGTACTTCACCCTCGTTCAGTCCTGTCAGATACGTCCGATAATTATCAACGAGTACGTAGCCACCCTCAGGACCGGGTATGCCGTAGACGGGTACGCCGGCAATGCTGAGGGCATTAATGTCTCGGTAAATGGTACGTTCGGAGACTTCAAGTTCTTTGGCGAGTTCACCAGCAGTCATTTGCCCGCGGGCTTGCAAGAGCAGGAGTATGGATAATTAACGGTCAGCACGCATTGTTCTCTCCTGTTGATATTAATAATTTAGTTATATCATTAAATCCTGACAATAGGTGTCAGGGATAGCGTGATAGAGTCAGTGTGTCGATAAAATTCCCTGTGATGAATCACCTGATAGTATAAAGAAAAGGAGAAAGTTTGATGAGTGAATTGGATGTAAGAATTGTGAAGCTCGAGCCGATGCGCGTGGCCAGTTTCTTGGGTTTCGGTGAAAGCCCAGAGGAATTAGCCTTTGAAAAGTTGTTCGCCTGGGCAAAGCCTAAGGAGCTGCTGGTTGAGCCTGGGAAGAATCGCCTGTTTGGATTCAATAACTCTAACCCATCTAAAGGCAGCCCGAATTACGGCTATGAGGTGTGGATTGTGATTGGCCCTGATGTTGCGGCGGAAAGGGATATGGAAATCAAAGCTTTTGAGGGCGGCCTCTATGCCGTAACTCAGTGTGTCGTACCGAAGGGGCAATTTGAAGTGATTGGGGACACGTGGAAAAAGCTGGTGACCTGGCGGGAAGACAGCAAGTATAAGTGCGGCAATCACCAGTGGTTGGAGGAAAGCTTGCCCATGAATCTACCGGATACCGAGTTCGTCCTGGATCTATATCTACCCATTTCGGAATAGCCCACAAATGATGTCCTGGATTACCCTCAAGTATTATCTTGGGGGTAGTCCAGCGATGGGGTAACACATTCAAATTACCCTCGCACCTTTCCTCTATAAGCCACAGCAGATATGTCTATTTCCTAATTTCCCGTACCGCAGAGGTTAATCCACAGGATCCAGCCATTCAAGCTTAAGATCAAATTTTTCTTCAGCTGAGAGGCCATAATTGAAGTCATAGAGCGCTGCCTCCCAACCACCATAGATCGGATTCGGGATTAATATCCACTTCTCACCCCAGTACGCTTGATATTCAGAGAAGACCTCGTTGCGAGACGTAGGATTTCCATCTTTTGTGCCTGCCACAAAGTCATTTGGATCGTCACCGATCAATAATATGATCCTGTATTGCTCCGCCAGGAGACTTCGGCGGTTGGTTTTGTCAGTCACCCAATTCTCCTGCTCTCCATGGGTAAGCAATGTATCAAGTTCGTCCTCCATTGGGCAGCCAAGATCAATGAGATTCTCCCTCGTGGCTTGCTCGAGCTCATGCGACCTGTTGGTCATATAGAAAACGGTCACACCTTTGCTCTGGGCGTATTGCAGGAATTCTACAACGCCTGGAATAGCTGGCGCTTTCGACTCAAGCACCCACTCATTCCAAATATTTATATCCCAAGAAGTGCCTGCTCTTACTAATCTTGCCTGGTACGCACTGTTGTCTAATACAGTTTCATCGACATCCATGATGATGGCAGGGGGCAGATTTGAGTAATCTCCAATCTGCTCTACAGCTGCAGTCCAGTTGGCATCTTCAAGCCCTCTGTCAAGCATCACGCTCGCAAGTGCATAGCTTTGGATGGCGGTCATACGAAATTCTGCAGAAGTCTGCATCCACAGGATACTATTAAGTTTAGCGAGGGCATTATTAGTTTCAGGTAGATTCTGATTGATTTGATTATTCTGAGTGATCTCAGTATTCTGATTTGGCTGAGAATCTTTCGATGTGTCTGGGGTCACGGTGTAAGAAAGGGGTTGAGGTATTACAGTTGGAGTTGGTTCAGTCTGTGCACAAGCAGTGAGCATCAGGAACGAAACGAGGATAAGACTGAAAAGCAGATAATATTTTCTAACCATTTGGGGGCTCCTTTAGGGCAAATCGCTGTAA
>JAYELT010000181.1:0-6862 GCA_034717715.1 Chloroflexota bacterium
GCCAGGCCATAGTTATAATCGCTGAAATCATTATCTGCACCAATCCCAAGGATATACATTATTGGGGGACCGCCGCATAAAGGTTGAGGTTCTGTTGGGGATGGTGATAAAGTTGGCGCATTATTTTCCGGAGTGGGTGTGTTGGCGACCTCCGTATCGGCAATGATTTCCATAATAGTTGCGGTTAGCTTCTCTTCGGTGGTTGTCGGTGTTGGCAATTCTAGTGACGTACCGAGGGGTTTATGCCACTTCTGAGAAATCAACACAACCCCGGCAATCGTACCAAGGACCAATACAGCGATAACAACAATGAGGACTGGTTTCTTCATAGGCTTTCTCGACTCAATTGATCATCTCCGGAATGCGTAAATCATCTGACTACGGTTATGAATTATACCTTGACTTTTATATGCCTTTTGATATCTCCATTAAGAAACTATGTCAGTTTCAAGTAGATTGTTTGTTGATAACGGTATAATTAACCCTCTGTAAATCAATCCAAAGATGCCTTCACCAAGAGCAACATTCAGGAAAATTTTATCAATGATTAGAAACATGAGTAAGTTCCCAGCATGAAATCAAGGAACAAAGCAATTAGCAGAAAACAGCTTATTTGGATTTTGCTTGATGCTGTGCTAATTGGTTTTTTGGCTTGGATGCGTCTGCATGGTTTTTCGATGTTAGGTCTAAAGCATGCAAATATCGTCACGATCCTTCTTGAAATCATCATTCACAGCGCGCTCAGTTTCACATTAGCTTACTCACTCAGATCTGTGATCACCAAGAACAGATCGCTCTATCGCACCGCTTTCCTATCCACAATCGTTATCGGAGCCACTCTTTTATTTCTCAATGTCATCATCCAGGCTGGCCGCTGGTCCTTGGGTACTTTTTTAATGATCATCCTCAGCAGTTTTTTGGGTAGTTTCCTCGCCTCAAGTCTTGAATTGGGGTGGTGGGAGAATAATGCCCCTCCCACGCCAAAGATCGAACAGGATGTGCTTGCCTGGCATCAAGCTTATATAGGGTCACCTATCAAAAAATCATCCCAAAAAAGGATCCTGGATATTCTTATTGCCCTGATCTCACTCGTGGTTGCAGCACCACTTTGGCTGCTGGTGAGTTTCTTGATCTGGTGGGAAGATCCAGGCCCGATTTTTTTTGTAAAGAACTCAGTGGGTCGTGGTGGTGTGAATTTCAAACAGTTTAAATTTCGCTCTATGATCATCGACGCAGAAAAAGACACAGGACCGATATCGGGGTATGAGAATGATGAACGTGTCCTCTTCTTTGGTAAATTACTGCGTAAGACTGCCCTAGATGAACTCCCACAGTTGGCAAATATTTTATTGGGCGATATGAGTTATGTGGGCCCCCGCCCCCAACGCACTGTCCTTGTGCACGGATATTTGCAGCAATTACCAGATTATGCCCACAGGCATTTGGTCAGGCCTGGTTTAGCCGGATTAGCACAGGTAGTTGATAGATATGACATATCACCGAAAGAAAAACTGGCTTGGGACCTGATCTATATTGAACATGCAAATATCTGGTTAGACATCAAGCTTGCCCTGGCAGCCTTTTACCTGGTTTTCGCCCTGAGGTGGCAGTCTGACACCAATCCAGAAATGATCATCCGAAAACTGTTGAATTTTTCAAAACCTGAGTCAAGCTGAAGGTTCAGCACTTGTCCTTGAATGGGTAAATTTATACCAGGCGCCAAGTAAAAACAGGCTGATGATAACCGCGTTTAATGTTTGACCGCCGATCGCACCATAAAGCCCCCAACGATTGATGAACCATGTCCCAAAAATGAGCATGCTGGCCATAGCCAGGATATTTGCAATGAAGATTTGTTTGCCCTGACGGACTGCTCGAAATGCCATCTGAAGCGGGCGATTGATATACAAAAATATATAGAACACTGCCATCAAGTAGATCCCATCTGAATAAGGGAGATAGGTCTCCCCTTTGAGAAGGTACAGCAGCTTGGGGGTGAAAATCAACACAAGAACTAACAAACCAATTACCGGGATCCCAGCAAAGAGAAATACCCACCTGAGCATGCGTCTAATTTTCTTAATGCCTGACGAATCAAAAGCCTTCGCCATAATCGGTGTCATAAAAGTATCGATAGCTCGTAAAAGCACATGAATAGGTGCGACCAGGTTTTGAAGTGTTTGATAAACACCTGTAGCTGCAAAACTTATCAAGCCAGCCATGAGGATCGGGTAGAGATCAACCACAACCCAATCTGCCAGACTTGCTCCCAAAATCCATCGTCCAAACCGCCAATTCTCACGCCAGGTATCCAGTGGATTGAGCATCTGCCTGCTGAAATTGTGTCTTGACAGCCAAGCGCCAACCAATGCCCCGACAAAGCCACCCCATCCAATTGCGTTCAATCCGGATAGGCCAGAAATCTTCCCCACCCGTGAGATCAACACAATCATACCCAGTCGAACAACATTAGAAGTAACGCTGATCCACACAGCCTTATGCACCTCGCCACGTGTATAAAAGCCGCGCCGAAAAAATTCCTGCAGTTGCCAGGTGAAAAAGCTGAACCATAGGACTAATATCGTGGGCCCCAGTGTGTCATTTCCAAAACGTGTGAGGATCCATCCCAGTAATGCTGCCCCGATTGCGCTTAATGTGGATAAAATCACTTGATGGACAGCAGCCGCAGAAAAATATGCACTATACGCATCTCGTTCTTTACCCGCGCCGTAGGTATTCAGCGGTTGAATGATGATACCATTTTGAATGCCCCGGATGAAATATAGTGCCAAAAAACCAAGCACATAAGCACCTAACTCCGTAGGTGTCACTAACGCTGCTAATAGTATCGAAGCGCCAAAATTAGATAAAGAAATCACACCTTGATCAATAGCTGCGTATATCCCATTATTTGCTAATCTGGTGGTCAATAAATTTAATGATTTTTTAAAACCAATATTCAATTCGTACTCCCGATTATGTGTTGCTGTGAGTATGCTGTGAGCAGTGCGCAGCAATGCGGACTTATTATAATCTGTAATAAAGATAATTATGAGATATTATCTTCACTATTTTCCCGTTTGCCCCATATCCGGCGTGATCTGTTCGGATCATAATCCTTTCGCCTCGATAGTTAATATCGGTGATGATTGCCCATTAATTCTCTCACATCATGAAATTCTTATTTTAAAATTCAACTTAAGAGGTTCAATCATCAATAGAAATCAGGAGTTAATTCTAAATTCAACCAAACAAGCGAATTAATTTAATCCAGGTGAAAAACCATGGGATAATTGAAAATGATGTTCAGTGAAAGCCATAGGATATATCCCATAGACATTGCATACCGTCAAACCAGAGGTCTATCTGGACTCGGGAAAGCGAGGGATCATGACATTACTTTTTAAGCCTAAACAGACCATTGAATTCATTGGCGACAGTATCACAGATTGTGATCGCCGAACAATGGAACATGCTCCGTTGGGATGGGGTTACGTCCGCGAGATTCACCGCCTGCTGCAAGCTGGCTATCCTGAACTTCAACTAACCTCTTTAAACATGGGCATCAGTGGAAACCGGATTACAAACTTAGCTGCGCGCTGGCAATCGGATGTGATCAACGTCGCACCAGATTGGTTGTTCATCTATATTGGCGTGAATGATGTCTGGCGTTATTTTGAGGGTGATTCTAAAGAAGCTGTCGACCTGCCTGAGTTTACACAAACCTATCGACTGTTGATCGATGACACTCGCTCCAGGTTGCCAAAAACGCAAATCCGATTGGTTTCACCTTTCCTGGCAGAAAAGGATCATGATGATCCTTTCCGATTAAGATTAGGTGAATATCAGGTGTCGATCGATGACCTTGGTGAAGCGTTCAACCTGCCGGTAACCCACTTACAACCAGCCTTTGATTGGGCAATGCTCTCAAAACCAACCACCTACTGGACGGTTGATCGTGTACATCCCACACCAGAGGGTCACATGCTGCTCTCCCTGACCATCTTACGGACTTGTGGCTACATTCTATGATCAGCATTGTTCACAATAACTGTAAAATCACATCATTCAATCAAATTCCCATTCTTTTGGAGGTATCCGGTCTGCGTTTAAAACAAACACAATCTAATCAGAGAATTTTTCAGAATTGATATAAACAGGTGAACTAATTTTTATCCTGATTGGGAAATCTTGGGTATAATATTAATATGGCAAGAACAAATCAAGTACAACAAGAACACATTGAAGATTCAGAACGACGAGTCGCCATTCTTATTGATGGTGACAATGCCCAGGCCAGTCTAATCGAACAGATACTAGTTGAGGCAGGAAAATATGGTAATGCGACCATTCGCCGGGTTTATGGTGATTGGACAACGCCAAATATGAGTTCTTGGAAAGCTACCCTCAACATACATGCTTTCCAACCGATCCAGCAGTTTCGCTATACCGTCGGGAAAAACGCAACAGACAGCGCCATGATCATTGATGCCATGGACCTGTTACATTCCGACCAGGTAGACGGATTCTGCCTTGTTTCCAGCGACAGCGATTACACACGCCTGGCAACACGTCTTCGTGAAAGCGGTTTACTTGTGGTGGGTATCGGTGAGAAGAAGACACCGCGCGCTTTTGTGAGTGCCTGTAATGTTTTCATCTACACCGAGAACCTCAGACGCAGAAACGGAAATGGCGGCAATGTACGCAGGAAAACCAACCACATGAGCTCACAAGATCGGGAAATGGTGGAACTTATCAGCCAGGCCATGGATATGGTTGGACCGGATGATGATGGTTGGACCAGGCTTTCTGAAGTAGGGACAGCGCTGCGCCGTATTGACCCTGGATTTGATCCCCGCACCTACGGCTTCCGCCAGTTGTCTCAACTGGTCAAAGGTCACGGGACACAGTTCGAGATGCGTAAGATCGCCAACGGCGCAATCATCGAGATCCGCTTACAAGATTAATCCAACACTGAAACAACCAGGTGCAGCCTTTGCTGCACCTTTTGTTTTCAAAACTACATAGGCCAGCCAGGACATAAATCAAATGGCATCTCAGACTCCGGATCTAACTACAATCTTTGAGGCCTGTATTTTTGCAGCTAACAAACACCAGGGTCACATCCGCAAGGACCAAAAAGGGTCCCCGTATATCACCCATCCCTTGTTGGTCGCACAGGCTATCTGGAAAATCGGCGGTGTAACAGACACAAACATCCTGGTTGCTGCCATTCTCCACGATACAATTGAAGATACCAAAACAACGCTTATGGAAATACAGGATACCTTTGGGAAATCAATACTGGATATCGTGCTTGAAGTCACAGATGACAAATCTCTCCCAAGACAAGAGCGCAAATGGTTGCAAGTCGTTCATGCCCCAGGTTTATCCCACCCTGCGAGGATCATCAAATTGGGGGATAAACTCGTCAACTGCCGGGATATCCTAAATTCTCCCCCCAAGGAGTGGACGTTAGAACGCCGGCAACAATATATTCAATGGGCTGTAGATGTACTCTACAGGATCCGGGGCACAAATATTGCTTTGGAAGCAGCCTTCGATGACACACTTACAAGAGCGGAAACCCAACTCGATTTTTCCATTCAACCATTTGAAACCATCCATTTACGTCCCTGGGCACCCTAGGGAACCAATATACCAGGAGGAATTTTGAGTGCGATTTATCATGAACCAGAATTACACCAACCTGTTAAGCTCTGTGATGCTCACGGGAACCTGAATCCAAAGACGGTTGGCTGGAGCAGGCACCCCCTCCATCACAGCAACCTCAGTGGACATTGGCCGCGTAAGAAACGCTGGAATTATTGGGCTGTTGTCAGCCCCACACACCTGTTCTCGGTCACACTCTCCAATGTAGATTAACTGTGACTGCCCTTTATATACCTGCTTGATTTTGAACATGAGACGTTTGCAGAAAAGACTTTGTTGAAACCCTTTGGTTCCGGTTGCAGGTTGCATCCTGAAGTTGATGCGGATGTCCGCTATGTTGATCCAGCCATGCCAATCATCATGGAGCACACGAGCCAGGGAATTCATATTAGATGTTGGATGCCCAGATTTTGAGGGGAAACCTTTGAAAGTTGATCTCCTTGTAAACCAGCCGCAGGGACATGAAACCTTAAATGTGGTCATCCCCTGGTCTTCGAATCGTTTCCAATTCACCAGCAAGCAGAATACGCTTCCAACGGAAGGAACAATCACATGGAGGGATGACACCATCACTTTTGATCGCGATAACTCATTTGCTTGTCTGGATTTTGGACGCGGCATCTGGCCTTTCGAGTGTTTCTGGAATTGGTCCAGCTTCTCAACCCGTCTGCCTGATGGACGAACGGTTGGAGTAAATTTAGGCGCAGGATGGACAGATGGCACAGGTATGAATGAAAACGGTCTTTGTGTGGATGGGGTACTCACCAAGTTGAGTGAAGATGTTGCCTTTGATTATGACCCCCTGGATTTCATGGCACCCTGGCACCTAAACACAACCGCCACAAAACAGGTCGACCTGACCTTTGTACCTTTCTTCGAGCGCCACGCCAAGACTGATGCATTGGTCATCTATTCAGAGGTACACCAGATGTTTGGGTACTTTAGCGGTACCATTGAAACAGGGCAGGACGATCTCATACAAATCGATGATGCAATCGGATGGGCAGAAGATCATCACGCAAAATGGTAAGGCTGCTTTCACATAAACACTTTAGGTGTTAGTTGTTCTCTACTATGCCCTATATGCATAGGTGGATAAAACAACATTGCCTATCATTTACATCAACTTAGATATCTTAAGTTAATGAGTACAAAGTATTGTTTCTGCAGTTAATAAACTAACGCTCCT
>JAYELT010000182.1:0-23024 GCA_034717715.1 Chloroflexota bacterium
TTTGACACCATGATCGCTGAGTGGCTGATAAATCCTTCTTCACGCAACCTGGGTTTGAAGAACTTATCCTGGGTTCGTTTGGGATATGAGATGACCCGTATCGAAGAATTGATTGGGAAAGGGCGGGGACAAAAAACCATGGACCAGGTGCCAATTTCAGAAGCTGCAGGATATGCAGCTGCAGACGCAGCGATCTGCCTCCGTTTGATCCCATTGCTGGAAGAAGATTTACAAAAGCAAGAAGCAGAATCGCTCTTTCAAACCATGGAAATGCCATTGATCCCCATACTGGCTCGTATGGAAGAAATCGGTATGAAGTTGGACAGTGATTTCTTTGAAAGTTTTTCAAAAGAACTGGAAACGCGTTTAGGAGAGATTGAAGCCAGGATCCAAGATGTGGTCGGCTATGCCTTCAATCTTAATTCAACCCAGCAGCTTTCAGATGCGCTTTTTAACAAGCTGGGACTTGAGCCGCCAGATCGGACTAAAAAAACCGCATCTGGACATTACTCCACGGCAGCTGCCGTGTTGGAAGCGATGCATGGACAACATGAGGTGGTGGATTGGGTGCTCGAATACAGGGAACTTGAGAAGCTCCGTTCCACTTATGTTGATTCACTTCCACATCAGGTCAACCCTGAAACCGGACGTGTGCATACCTCATTTAACCAAACCGGCACGGTAACCGGGAGGATTGCCTCATCTGATCCAAATTTACAGAACATTCCCATCCGCACGGAGATGGGCCGTCGGGTACGCAAAGGGTTTATCACCAGAAAAAACTGGCAGCTGCTGGCAGTTGATTATTCCCAGATCGAGTTACGCATCGTTGCCCATATGTCAGATGACCAAGCCATGCTGGCAGCTTTCAAAGCAGGCCAGGATATTCACGCGACCACAGCCGCCGCAGTGCACGGTATTGATCTAAGCGATGTAACTCCGGATATGCGCCGCCATGCAAAAGCAATTAATTTTGGCTTGATCTACGGCATGAGCGCTTATGGCTTGACCAACGCAACCGACTTGACACTCGCTGAGGCAGAAAACTTCATCACGACCTATTTCGAAAAATTTCCTGGTGTCAAGGGATACCTGGATGGGATCCGTAAACAAGCGTCTGAACAGGGTTATGTTGAAACACTGTTAGGGAGAAGGCGTTATTTTCCTAACCTCGTACGAGGTGCAAGTTATAATATCCGCCAACGCGAAGAACGCGAAGCCATCAACGCACCCATCCAGGGAACTGCTGCGGACATCATCAAGATTGCCATGCTGCAATTGCCTGAGGAGATCCAAAAAGCTGGTTTGAAGGCACAAATGCTGCTCCAGGTACATGATGAGTTGATGTTCGAGGTGCCGGAAGATGAACTGGTTGAAACGACTAAATTGGTGCAACGTGTGATGGAAAACGCCCATCAATTGTCTATTCCCCTCAGTACAGAAGCAAAAGCAGGGAAAAATTGGGGTGAAATGAGCAAGATCTAACCGGGTAAGATAGCTTTTATCTTATAGCGTCGAGAATTACCTGATCCCCCACAAAAACCAGTGCCTCGCATTGGGATGTGAGCGGTTCAATTAGGATGATCACACCCATTGATGTTTTGCCATGGGGTTATCACCCTGCGAATAGCTCAAACCATCATGCTCACACGACTGTAAAGTTGTTCACGGATTTGCAAAACCTGACGACGCAGCCGGGCATCAGTATCCATCAGATTATTTACCTTTTCGCAGGAATAAATTACCGTAGTGTGGTCGCGTCCACCGATTAACTCCCCAATTTGAGGAAGTGAAATGCCGCCTTCCTCACGCAGGAGATACATAACGATCTGGCGGGGAAGCGCCACATCACGTGTGCGCTCACGGCCTAACAAGCGTTCATTTGAAACGCCAAATGCTTTCGATACGGCATTCAGCACATCATCCGGCTCCAAGTCGACATCTTGGGGAAGAAAGTCAGCTAATGCATGATGTGCCAACTCAAGCGTTAATGGCACGCCGATGAGGTCCGAGAAGGCTAATACTCGATTGAGAGCCCCTTCAAGTTCACGGATATTGGATTGCACCTGGCGAGCGATCATTTCTAAAATATCAGCCGGTACTTGACGTCCGGCGCGCTCCGCCTTGGAACGCAAGATAGCCAGTCGGGTTTCAATATCAGGTGCTTGGATATCTGCTGTGAGCCCCCATTCAAAACGGGAGCGAAGCCTCTCTTCGAGTGTGACCAGCGCTTTCGGCGACCGATCCGATGAGATCACCAGCTGTTTGTTTTGCCCGTGAAGGGTGTTGAAGGTGTGGAAAAATTCCTCCTGAGTGGCTTCTTTACCTGCGATGAATTGAATATCGTCGATTAATAAGACATCAATTTTCCGATATTTTTCTCGAAATACCGGCGTTTTATGTGTTCGAATGGCATTGATCAGGTCGTTGGTGAATTCTTCGGAAGATACATACAGCACGCTCAGATCAGTGTCCTGGCAGATATTGCCAATCGCGTGCAGCAGGTGAGTTTTTCCTAAACCAACGCCACCATAGAGGAAAAGGGGATTATATGCCCGTGAGGGACTTTCGGCAACCGCCATACAAGCGGCGTGTGCTAAGCGGTTATTTGACCCGACTACAAAACTATCAAATCGATAATGTCCATTAATGGTTGGGTTTTCCTTCACCGATGGAGTAGCCATTGTGGACTGGGTTGGCAGATTAATTTTTCGTGTGGATGTGATGGATGAGTGAACTTTAATTTGGGTAGTAACCGGACTGCCTATCATGCCTGTCAATAATCTTGTGATCGTTGAACTCAAGCGATCATCAAGCCAATCTCGGGCGTAAGCGTTCTTGACACCAATCTCGAAACAACCTGTATCTTCATCATAACCAAGAAATTCAGCGCTGCTGACCCAGGTATCAAAGGAGGCCTTGGACATCTCAAGTTGAAGTTGGCCTAGGGTAGCTTGCCAGGCATGTTCTGCATTCATTAATAATTCCTCTTTTCTTTGTTGCGCTGGCCCTTGGTGAGTGGTTTGGGCTAAAAAAATACCACTGTTGATGAAATCCAGTGACGTCGTACAATCATATAATATGATGGCTTTCCCAATTCTGGAATTCGTCACCCACTTGGTAGATAAGTAATACAATTTTAACTGATTATTGGAATAGCCTCAAGCGGATTCTGTCGAATTTTGCTAAATAAACCTGAATCTTTAAGACAGGCCAATCTTAAAAAACATGATATTTTTGATAAGAATTAAATCCAATTTTAAATGCTGATCAACCGCCGACATAACGGAAGACGACAAAACACACCCCCTATATATGGGGGGTCAGAATCAAATAATGCGCTATTTTTTGATATTTGGGGGATATTTATTTATGCAAACTGCGAGAAAATGCTCAAATGTTCGAAAATAAGATTCAACAATTAGAATCAGGCTTTTTGATCACCAATCATCATCCTTGCAGCCCGTTGTCCAATTTCAACCGCAAAATTTATGCCGCGATCCCAGGGATAAACCTGGCTCATGCTGGCAAAGTACAAACCCGCTATTGGTGTACGAATCTCAGGAATGTGGAGGGAGTGGTTGAGCAGCGGTATCGGCTGGGCATATTCTGTCCGGTACAACCATGTTTTTTTAACCCAATCGGGTGAAAATTCTGGATTGATTTTCTTAAGATGGGGCAGGAAGCGCGCTTCTAAGGCTTCCCGCGTGAGTTCGAAATGCTCATGGTTCTGGGGAAGATAGTCACCCACATACACAATGTGATCACCACCAAAATATTCCGGGGAGAGGAAGTTGGTATGCTCTACTAATGAAAGGAACGGAAAACCGGCCGACTTAGGGATGTTATACCAGTAGAAACCTTGTGTGGAAAGCTGATGTTTGAGTGAGAGGATCATCGTCACCGCACCCATGCTTTTCAAATCTCTTAGTCCCTTCATGTATGCTTTCGACATCATAGGAGTTAGTTGTGTCAGTAAAGAGGGAGAAATGGTGGCTAGAATCTGGTCAAATTTGTATTGCTGATCCATCTCTGTAGCGATTCTAATTTCACCTCCAGACTCAGGCTGGATGGATTGCACCCTTGCCTTAAGCAGGATGGTTACACCCATCTCTTTAAGACGTTGAGCAAACAGATCCATAAATGCCTGGAAGCCACCTTTGAAGGTGCCCAACTTTGTTGTTCGGGCATGCATCCGAGCCCAAAACCAGGCCATGTTGACTTCTTTGGCATAGGTTTCACCAAATTTGCCGATCATCATCGGTTCCCACATTGATTCGTAAACTTTATCCCCCGCCCATTTACGCATCCAAGCATCCACTGTGATCTTTTCTAATTTTTTCCAATTGGTCGTCAGCCGTAAATACAAACCGACCAGCCCAAACCGAATCTTATTGATCCCCCAACCCAAACCAGGATACTTCAGTGCAGCAAAGATTGAGTCAAAGGGATAGAACTTTCCTTTGTTATAAATAACTGTTACGGGACGCGGAAAGATGACCTTATCCGACCACCCCAAATCATCTATTAAGCTGAGAATGTGGTTATCAGAAGCGAACCAGTGATGGTAGAAATGCTCCACCGTCCAATCCCAATCCGGTTCTATGAAACCAGCGGCTAACCCGCCAACATGATTACTTGCTTCGAATAATGTGATTTCATTTCCTGCTTGTGCAAGGTCATAAGCCGCTGACAATCCCGTGGCTCCTGCTCCAATGATGGCAATTCGTTTCCTTTCATTTTTCATTTTGATCACCTTTGATTGTGGAGGGGCTTTGGATTTCTACTTGCGCCTGCATTGCATGGATGTCGATAGTCCATTTCAGCCCTTCTCGAACAAAGAAGATTGCACCAACCAATGTGATTGGTACCCACAATGCTATCCGCAGTATGAGTGTATATCCCAATGCAGGTTCCGGTGCCACATGATATGCCTGGAGCATTGCACGGCAAGCTGCATCAAAGGTACCCAAACCACCTGGAGCGGCAGGAATGAGCAGCACCAGGTTGACCACACCATTCAGGAGCATTAATTGTCCAAAGTTAAGTCCTAATCCTAATGCCAGACTTACACTCCAATACAACCCGGTTTCAAACATCCAAATCAATACAGATGTAAGGAAAACCATCAGCGCATCCTTCGGTGAGCGCAGGCTCATCAATCCATCGAGAAACCGATCGGCTATTGTGCCTGCACCTTCTCGCCACCTCTGTGGGATTATCTTATTGATGACACGGTGGATGAATGTCATCGCCGGTGTTGGAAATAACGCGATAACGATGAAAACAGCAAGTCCCACCCCAAAGATCACTGCTGCCCAGCTTGCCAACCCTCCCAACCGGGAAAAAGCAGAGTCGTTAGATAAACCGGATAATTGCCCAAGGTTAAGCAGGACAAAGCCGATAATGATGACCGCGTCAAAAATCCTTTCAATCACAATAGTGGCCAAACTGGCTGAGATGGACACATCCTCCCGTCTTTTCAGCACCACCGTTCGTAGCACTTCTCCCATGCGAAACGGGAAAACATTATTACCCATATAACCAATGAAGATGATCGGGAGAAGCGTTTTTGTAGCTACTTTCTTAATTGGGTTCAACAAGTATTGCCAACGCCAGATTCGAACCAACATTCCGCAAAAATAGATAGCAAGGCCAGGAAGTAGCCACCACAGTCGGGTTTCCTGAAGCGTTGCCCACAGATCAGTGAAATTGATCTGCCTGAAAGTTAAGTATAAAAAGAGCCCAGAAATGATCAATCCTATCCAGATCAGCCAGCGCTTCATTTCACTTTTCATGATTGAGATTCTACCATGCATAGATTCATCATGAGAAAGGGCGTCCGATCATGAGGTTAGGCAAGGATTGTAAATTTCCATCTATATTGAAAATGGTATACTTTCGACATGTCTCTGATCACAGCCAGTCAACTTTCAAAATCCTTTGGACCGAATGACATCTTTGATGATATCAGCTTATCTATCCCAAGGAATGCCCGGATCGCAATCGTCGGCCCAAACGGTGTGGGCAAGACCACACTCCTGAAGATTCTGGTCGGGTTGGATTATCCTAATGAAGGGTCTGTTTCCCAAGCCAAGGATTTGACTATTGGTTATTTGCCCCAAGAAGCGACTCTGATAAAGGAAGGAACGATTTGGGATCAGTGTTTAGGTGTATTTTCAGGTATTCTGGAGATGCAAGCAGAATTGGAAAGTTTTATGGCTGCTATGTCTGATCCAGAAAAAACGGAGGATGCTGTCACCAGGTACGGGAAATTAGAAGAGGCTTTTGAAGCACTCGGGGGCTACACTTATGAGGTTCGCATCAAACAAACCTTATCCGGCCTTGGATTTACAGAAGCTGATTATCATCGACCTATTACACAACTATCAGGTGGACAGCGAACACGCGCCCTGCTTGCTAAGCTGTTATTGGAAAGTCCCGATGTGATGATGCTGGACGAACCATCCAATCACCTGGACATCCAGGCAGTGGAATGGCTTGAGTCATTCTTGAAGGATTGGCGAGGCGCCCTGGTTGTGGTTTCACATGACCGATATTTCTTAGATCAGGTATCAGACACGACCTGGGAAATGACACCCTCAATAGAAGTTTATCGTGGAAATTATTCAGCTTACTTATATCAGCGTGAAGAACGTTATGCACGTCGTTTGGTCGAATACGAAGCGCAAACAGCTTATATTGAAAAAGAGCAAGCATATATCCGGCGAAACATAGCGGGTCAAAACACGAACCAGGCTAAAGGTCGTCAACGTCGATTAAAACGGTTACTGGAAGAGGCGCGATCAGCCCGCCCCCCTGGCGAGCCTCGTCGAATGCATGTTAACCTTATCACACGTGGGCGTTCAGGCGACCTGGTGCTTCGCACCCATCATTTACAGGTAGGTTATCATGATGAGGAAAAATCCTTATTTGACTGCCCGGACCTGTTGCTCCAGCGAGGTGAGTGTGCCGCGATTATTGGACCGAATGGCGCTGGAAAGACAACATTCCTAAAGACCATCCTTGAAAAGACACCACCCTTTACTGGCATAGTTCAGCTGGGTGCAAATTTGACGATTGGTTACTTTGCGCAAGCTCATGAAGAATTAGAGGCGGACAGAACGCTCATGCAAGAAATTGATAGCGTTCTTCCCTCTATGCTCCCAGCAGAGAAGCGTAGCTATTTAGCTAAGTATCTATTTACTGGTGATGATGTCTTCCGCAAAGTCAATACCCTTTCAGGTGGGGAACGTGGACGGTTAGCGCTGGCTAAGCTGGGTTTATCAGACGCCAATCTCCTGCTTTTAGATGAGCCCACCAATCATCTTGACCTGCCCACGCAAGAGGTGCTTGAATCAGTACTATCAAAATTCCCGGGGACAATTTTGCTTGTCTCACATGATCGCTACCTGATTGATTCCTTAGCTACTCAAATATGGGAAGTTGATCCAAATGGTAAGAGTTTACAGGTATTCAAGGGTTCATATACAGAATATAAAACCTTTCAATTGAAACGACAGGAGATGCTTGCTGCTGAGAAAGAGCCCATAAAACATACAGCAAATACCTCTAAAACATCTTCAAAACCTCTTATACATGAAAAGCGTCTTTCAAGTTTCGAACGTCGGCAAACTTCAGCGCGAATGGCTGAGATAGAAAATCAAATTGAAGTGTTAGAATCAAAACAAGCACATCTTTCCAAAATACTGCAGGAACCACCTGCAGATTCAAATGAAGTACGGCAGATTGGGAAGGAATTTGTTGCCTTACAGGAACAAATGGATGCGCTGATGGGAGAGTGGGCAGCACTTGAGGAGAAGCTTAGAGATTAATAATTTCCTGTCTTTGTAAAGAGGTGCCGAGAGCACCAATTTGGCAATATAACAATCCTTTGATCTTTTATAAAAGCAGCATCTTATTTTTACAAATCGCGGAAATCCTCAATAATTTTTATGTACTCTTCAGGCAGGTAACTTTTCCCTTGATCTACGATGTCTTGCGGAACACCGCCATAAAAGGCTTCAGCAATACCTCCTGCAATGCAGGCAATGGTATCACTGTCACCGCCCAGGGAGATCGCTTTACGAACAGCATCTTCATAATCTGAGGATTCTAAGAAGGCAATGATAGCCTCAGGAACTGATCCCTGACAGGAGACATCAAAAGTGTACCCGGGACGGATATCATCCAGCGATCGGTCGAGATTATAACCAAACCGTTCAGAAATTTCCTCACGGATTTCCACTTTTGAAGCCCCCTGCCGTCCCATTATAATTGCCAACGCCGTGGATTGTGCACCTTTAATGCCTTCAGGGTGGTTGTGAGTGACTTCTGCGCTGCGTTTAGCCTCAGCCAGCACGTCTTCTACGCGATCAAAGGCAAACCCTACCGGACTGACACGCATCGCAGAGCCGTTTCCCCAGCTATTGTAAGGTTGGGGGTTCTCCGCCCAGATCCACTTGCTAAAATTGCCGCCGTAACCTCGTCCCGGGTAGCGTCGGGCGAAATCCTGATACACCACGACATAATCCAATTTTTTTATTAATGCATAAGCTGTAGCTGCTGTGAGAACGGTGTCATCCGTAAAAAAACAACGTTTTGAAAATAGCGGGAAGTCCGTGGTCTTAATGTTGTGCCACTCATAAACTGAACCTACAATATCACCTATCATCGCACCTAACACATTTTCCTCCTGACATTTATTGTGAAGATGGAGACCAAATAAAATCCATCAAAGTTTTTTATTGACAAGCTCCGACACCATCAAAACTCAATGTTTTCTATGATATCCGCTAGTTTGCCTTAATACTTCCTAGCCAAACCTGCAAACTGGAACCCGGCTCGCTCCCATGCAGTTTTATCCCACGCGCCAACAGCATCAAACACAAATTCTGCAGGTGTCTTCTTTCGGATCTGTTCAGGTTCAAGGTCCTTGAATTGATCATGCGCAACCGCTAATACAACCAGGTCAGCATTGATTAGAGCGGCTTCCAATCTCCCAACCTGCTCGATTTCCACAAAGCCAGCATCCGGCTTAAAGGGCTCAAAGGCGTAGACTGCAGCACCTGCGCGTTTAATGAACCTGGCAAGCTCAACTGCTGGGCTTTCCCGCAGGTCATCCACGTTGGGTTTGAAGGACAATCCCAGGAATGCAACTTTCTTTCCTTGTAAACCTCCGACTGCTTTTTCAATCAACCCCGCGATAAATGCTGGTTGTGCATCGTTGACCTGTCGAGCGGTTTTGATCAACCGAGTCATTTCTGGCGCTGCTTCAACCAAAAACCAGGGGTCCACACTGATACAATGCCCGCCCACGCCCACGCCTGGTCGCAGGACCTCAACACGTGGGTGCAGGTTAGCAATACTGATCGCCTCCCATATATCTACATCGAATTTTTCTGCCAGCCTGGCGAACTCATTTGCAATGGCAATATTAATATCCCGTGACGTATTTTCCATCAGTTTAACCATTTCAGCGGTTGTGGCATCTGTCAGGATTATGTCACCCTTGACGAATTTACCGTACAGATCACGTCCAGCCTCGGCAGAAGGACGATTTAATCCTCCAATCACACGCGGGTTATTGACCAGCTCACTCAAAATCCGACCCGGCAAAACCCGCTCAGGAGAATAAGCTAACAGGAAATCTTCACCAGCTTTCAATCCACTTTTCTCCAGAATTGGAGCAAGAACATCAATGGTCGTACGAGGTGGTGATGTCGATTCAAGGATCACAAGGTTTCCACACTTGAGATGCGGGACAATCGACTCTCCCGCTGAGATCACCGCACGCAGATCAGCACTTTTATCCTCAAAAAAGGGCGTGGGGACAGCGATGATAAACGCGTCAGCTGGAACAACTTCATTTGATATGTTTAATCGCCCACTGTCTAAGATATCCAGTACCAGCTCCCGCAAACCTGGCTCAAAAATATGCAGTTTCCCTGCATTCAGACCTTCAATGATATCTGTGTTAATGTCCATGCCGGTTACATGAATGCCTTTGCTGGCAAAAATGCTTGCATAGGGGAGCCCAATGTAACCCATACCTATGACACACAACGATTCAAAGTTCAAGTTAACTTTCCTTTACAAAAAAATGACGAGTGAAACGCTGACAAAATTTTACCTTAATTTCATTTGACCACGACTGGCCGGATTGCTTATGTTAGGAGGGGTCAGCAATATCTCCGTGTTCAAAAATCACAAAATTTCAGAGGAATATTCATTCCTGATGAAATTTGTCCCCAATTTTACAGTCCCTGGCCGCTGATAACCACCCAAGCACTCTTGATGATGATATAGATATCCAGCCAGATCGACCAGTTGCTGATGTAATATTTATCAAGTTGAAGCCGTTCCTTAAAGGAGGTTGCATTTCGCCCCATCACCTGCCACCAACCAGTGATCCCAGGTTTGACCTTCAGGATGATCTTGGCAGATTCACCCATTGCGAGCAATTCACGCGGAAGATAGCTTCGAGGTCCAATTAAATTCATATCGCCTTTCAGGACATTAATAAATTGGGGCAGCTCATCCAGACTATAGCGGCGAAAAACTTTCCCCACTCTGGTCACTCGGGGATCGTTGATCAATTTGTGATATTTCTTGTATTGCTCATTAGCTTGAGGATCATTCGCCAACAATTCCTGCAGTTTTTCCTCTGCTTTTTCATACATCGTTCTGAACTTATAGCTGTCAAATATTTCACCGTTTATTCCCAATCGCTTTTGGGTATATAGAATCGGGCCCTTGGAATCAAGACGTACCAGCAATGCCAAAATGATGAATATTGGGAAGGTCACCAACAGTAATAAAACGGTGATGATCATGTCCAGAATTCGTTTAATGATCGTCTCCCGCCTGTTGAGTAAGTGGTAATTCGTCTCAATCGCAAGCGTACCATGTAAATCAATTGTTCTTACCCATAATGAGCCAAAAGGAGCTGTGTTAAGAATAAACAGGATGTTTTGAAAAACATCGCGGATCCAGTGAAATTCTTTAGAAGTTATTTCGTCCATGGGATTGGTAAATACCACATGCTTGATTTCAGCACTTTTCACGAGCGACTGGAGAGCCTGTCTGCTTTCCACAACGGGCACATTATGGATGGGAGAATAGGAATTAGATTTGGGATCATAGTAAAAGACCGGTCTGAAACCCAGGCGCCGGCTTTGGATCAACTTCTCAATCACTGGTGATGCATTTTCACGTGAACCAATGATCACCATTGGGATTCCCCACCACTTGAAACGCGAAAAGCGATTCCGTACCGCAAAGCGTCCCAACATCATGAACAATGCGGATAGGATCCAAGTGAAGACAAAAATACTACGAGAATATGCTAATGCCAGCTGTTGTAAAAACAGGAATACACCCAAAAAGACAGACGCCAGTGTGACAACATAGAGTACTTTCTGCATCTCATGTACAGCTGCCAGGCCAAATCCTGGATACAATCCATTCAACCAGGCCAGTATAATGTTGAAGATCAAGTAGAAGGCTAAACTGCTTACGATCAAAGACCAGTTGACAGCTCCACCCATGATAGGTTCTAATAAATAACGGGTACCAGCTGATAAGAGCACTGCCAGGCTGATCGTCAAAACATCAACAAGCATCAGCAGGATATTCACTATCCAGCTGCGGTTTTCAATGAGGGTTGTCTCAATTTTATGATTTGATTTTAGTCGCATCATCACATTCCATTAGAAAGAGAATCTCTGTTTACGGCACCTTTATCATAACACCGGACGATTTTTCCATGATATTTTAATAACATTTTAAACGCGCTGCCGACATGATGGAAGTTGGCTTTGCTAAATAACTTTTTACGCCCTTCTGCGATATGCATGTGATAAGCCTCAGCTGTATTTAGGTAACACACCTTCCAGCCCTGCTGCCACATCCGGCAGCAAAGGTCCTCATCTTCAAAATATAAGTGGAAACGCTCATCAAATAATCCTACACTCTCCAGGGCTTTTTTGCGCAGGATCATAACAGCACCTGTGATCCAGTCAACCTCTGCAATATCATTGAATTCGATATCGTTCATCAGATAGTGATCAACTACAGGTAAATCTTTAAATAACGCATCGATATGGAGCGCTCGAACAAGCAATACAAGAAAGGAAGCGAAACGCCTTCGGGATGGTTGAATAGAGCCATCAGGGTTTAGCAATCTGGGACCAGCGGCACCGATTTGGGGATTATCTTCCATGACAGAAATGAGTTCTGACAACATCCCAGAAAGACAGGTTGCATCCGGGTTAAAGAGTAAGTAATAATCAAAATCAGCATGTCCTGCGATGATTTGATTATTATTGCTGCCAAAGCCTTTTGGCTTATCATTTTCAATTAATTCGATATCCGGGAAAGTCTGCGTCAGCCATTTTTTTGTAGCATCGTCCTTGAGATTATTGATGATAAAGACCTGGTAAGGTTTATCATAGGACGAATTCTTGAGCGATTCTACTGCACGCTTCAACATATCACCTTGTTGGTGATTGATAATAATGACAGCCAGTTTGGGCACTACTTCTTGAATCACTTGAGGTTTTCTGGTGGTTAGATGATGTACAGCCTTATCATCTTGATATTCTCTAAAGAATGGGGAAAGCTGGCAACCTGCTTTTCATAATCAATCCGATTCTACCATATGGGAACGCTGCCTATTCTCATCTTCTCTTTGAGAAGAATTGATCGGTCAATCATAAACCAGGGTGAGTGTTCTCACCGTTCTCCATGTACTTCAGCCCGTAATTGCTTATAAAAATCCATCAGGTAGGCATACCGTGACTTTGCCATAGCTTTTCCGCTTTGGGTGAACATGCGATCTTTGACATGACGCAGCTTGAATAAGAATTCATGATAAGAAGAATGTGGTTCACCAGGTTGTTTTTCGCCGGTTAGCAAAAATTGCTGTGAGGGTTCTGAAAAGAAAGGTTGATTTTCAAGGGCAGCATAAGCAATAGTACGGGCAGCTCCGATTGCCCCCAATACATCCAGTTTATCTGCATCAAACAACACTTTTGCTTCAATGGTCTGGGGAGCTTCTTCATGCCCGCGATAACGGTGGGTTAGGATACAATGCTGTACCGCTTTAATTCTCTCTTCTGGCCAGCCTTTCTCAGCCAGCACGCTGCCAGCAAAATGCGCTGAGGTGATGTGGTGTTCCATACGGGAATTTCCTGCGATCCCTGGTGCACTTCCCCGAGAATCATGTAATAAGGCTGCCGCCCTAACGATATCCAAATCAGCGCCCTCTGCGATTGCCAGGCGTTCTGCAATTCGATATACGCGAAGGACATGATCAAAATCATGAACAGGATCAGCATCCACATACCAGGTCTTTGCCTCTTCGAGTGTAACAGGTTCCATTATCTAATCAATATTCCTCATGGAAAAGTTTTTCATGGCAAACCAATATTTACAAATCCTAGAAAGTAGCCTGCGATCAGTAAAATCGCCAGGATGATCAAAATCAACCGCGCAACTTTCCAGGCTATCTGTAGCACGTTTCGCAGGATGAAAATGCCAGCAAACAGCAGCACGCCTGCAGCAATGAAATATAAAATGTTTTTAAGATTATCTACCATGGCACCTTTACACTTGTTACATGAATGACATCAAAGGCAGGCTATCTGAGCGAAAAAACCTGCCCTTCTTAATGACATAAGCTACAAGATTGGTGCCAAAACGATATCCAAGATGTCGATAATCATCCACACTCAAAATCAGCAGGTCAGCTTGCTTACCCAATTCAATGGAACCGATGTCGTCCTCCCTGTTCAATGCGGCTGCGGCGTTGATCGTCCCTGCAGCAATGGCTTGTGCAGGAGTCAACCCCATCTTTCGGCAGGCAAGCGCCAGGACAAACTGCATTGACTCACACCAGGCCGTCCCCGGATTGGTATCTGTTGCCAATGCAAGAAGCCCGTTAGCCGCCAGGATTTCATTGACAGGTGTGTATTCCGTTTCGCTCAACCCGAAAGGTGTACCCGGTAGTGAGACAGCGACTGTATCAGATTTTGCCAGTGCCTGGATATCCTTCATGGAAGTCTTTACCAGGTGGTCTGCAGAAGTAGCATGGAGTTTAGCCGACATGGATGCGCCGCCCAAATTCTCGAACTCATCAACATGGATTTTCAATGGGAAGCCAAAATCACTGGCTTTCTGCAATATCCGGCGGGTTTGCAGTAAATTAAAGGCACCTTTTTCGCAAAAAACATCCACAAATGGTAAGCCTTCGCCTGGCTGATGAGATATCCACCAGCTGTGCAGCTCAGGGATCATCGAATTACAGATCAAATCCACATATGCATCTGGTTTTCCCTGAAATTCAGGTGGGACAGCATGCGCTCCAAGAAAAGTTGGTACAAGTTCCAATGGACCTTCCTGGTTCAGCAGCAGAATTGCACGCAGTTGTTTCAACTCAGTCTCCCATATGAGCCCGTATCCAGTTTTCACTTCTGCGGTAGTTGTGCCGTAAGCAAATGCCGCCTGAGTCCTTGATCGCGTTTGTTCGATGAGTTCTTGTAAGGATGCTGACCGTGTCTCCCTGACAGTCGAAAGTATCCCACCACCACCGGCCAAAATCTCTAAGTATGATTTGCCCTGAAGACGCATTTCGAACTCATGAGCACGATCGCCCGCCCAAACCATATGCGTATGCGGGTCTACAAACCCTGGCATAACAACGCGACCCTGCGCGTCAAAGGGGTCCGCCTGGGGATATGCTTCCAATAATGCTTTGCTTTCACCCACTTCCCGGATGATGTCGCCATCCACCACCACAGCCCCTCCTTTGATGATACCCAGGTCGCCCAGGTTGTTCCCACGTTGAGGTCCCCCTGCCAGGGTCAGCAGCTGGGAAGCATTATGGATGATGCGTGGTTTGTTTTTGAGTGTCATGGTCGCTTCTCACATTATACCAATTGCCAGGAATAGGCACGTCGATCCTCAGGAGGGCTGGGAAATTGACCGATCTTAAGCAATTGGTCAGCACGTACATGCAGCGCTTTTATCTCTCTGTCTGTTAAATATGACTCAATCGCCTGGCCCATTGGAGCTCCTGCCGAAAGGGAACAGCGCACTCGTTCAATATCTGCCAGTGAAGCTTGGGGAATTGGCTGACCCGCATGATCCCAAATGACCGTTCGGAGTTTATCATCTTCATAAAAACTTAGTCCATGGTCGATCAGCCATAATTCTCCTTTAAGATCGATTAAGAGATGCCCAGCTTTACGATCAGCATTATTTATCAAATAATCAAACAGGGTCATTTGAGGTAATTTGCGTTTTTCTGTTGGCGTAAAGCTAAAATAATGATGATCTGGATTAAGTTCAATAAAGAATTGCAGGGAATCTGGCCCCAGGGGAGAACCTTCAATCCGAAAAACGGTGGGGGGAACAAGATCCCCCATCCAAACCATTCACTGATCAAATAGGCTGCAACTTCGCGTTTTGCCAGCGTTTGAACCGGAATATCCCATAATGGGCGTTCCCCCTGAAGAGGTTTATACACCGCTTTGTAGGATTGCCCCTTGTATGAACAGGCGACCAAAAAAGTATAGTTTGATCCATAAATGAATCTGCCCTTCAGCTCCATCATGCCCTCACATAACGCTGAGAGGATAAAAGTTGTATCCATGCTTGGTATGCTTTCAGGGAGTGGTTTTATGACCGTTATTCTTTGGTGAAAATTCCCCGGGAGGGAGGATAGGTTCACCGGTTGAAGGCCAAACGGGACGTCCACGGCTGGCCAGTTCAATCCCCCAACGCCCCAAAGCCCACATCTGGGAGCGAGTACACCAAAATCGTATCTCACTTAGCGACTCATCTTCGGGGTCAGACTTGTCCAGGGGAACCTCTTTTGCGATTAAAACCATCAGATCGTGCCCAGGATCATACCCCAGGCTTAATTCACCTACACGAAAAAGGGGTTCCAAAGGCACTGCTAGAACCATATCTTCTTCCTTATAATCAGGCGAGGCGGCAGCAATATCGGGTATCTTTTCCTGTAATTCCGACATCAAATTCTCGATCGCCAGTGATAAGGTTTGGATTTGAAATTTTTCGACCAGTAAGGTAACCTCCTGGTCTTCATTCTTCCCTTGCAGGTAAAATACCCGTTCCCCTGGTTGTCCAATGGCATCAACGGTTATATGAGAGACTGGATTCAAATCGATATTACTGTCAGGCATGGCTCTTCCATTCAGAACTTCTTTAATCTTTTGGATTTTACCCGAAATAGCTTTTACAGGTTAAGTGAAAAATCTTTATTGCCAGAGGTCATCAAAATTTCAAACCCCGAAATACCTGACTCGCTCCTGTGTTGCCTATAGGATCTGCGCAATGCGGATATTTTTTACCCCCATCAGGCCTTCAAGTTTTTGGATCAGTGGTTCAGTCAAGCCTGTTGTGAGATTAGGGAAATTAATTTCATACCAAATGCCCTTCTCATGAACTCTGAAGGCAAACTGATCCCTACCTGGGCGGGAGATAAGGATGTTATGGATTCTACGCAGGCGCCTGACATCCTTGTTTTTATCGCCACATGAATTAATTGTTATGAAAATGCAGCGCGGGTTTTGGTCAGGGTTTGGCAGAGGTTCCGCTTTCAGCAGCGAAGCTTTGAGCATATGATAGTTGTTGGAAGGTGCTGAACGTTCAAGCAGCTGTGTGGTTGTGACATTGGCTGAATGTGTTCTCTGGTCTGCATAATGTATTGTAGTGTTCAATTGACTCATGTTGGAAGAATGGTTAGTGTTCCTTTGTCCATCAGGTAAACTACTCGATTGATCGTCAGGATTGGTTTCGGTGGCGCGTGTGCTTGGTGTCCTGACTTCTTCAACACGAGGCAGACTCCCTGTTTTTTGTTCCTTGGTACTCTTCGGACCTATCTTGTCAAATGGCAGGTCAGGCAGATAATCTTCCATAAAATCATCTTCTGGTATTTCCTTGGAGTCTGACTTTAGGCTTTTAGAATTCTGAACCGTGAGATCTTCCAATACGACTATTTTTAGTTTGTCAACCAGTAATTTTGGGTCTCCTTTTGAATTATCCAAACGGCCTTCCGCTAAAAGCACATTGTCAATTTCCATGAGATGATAGTATTTTTCCCATGTCTGAGAGAAAATGACCAAGTCTATCTTCCCATATAAATCTTCTAGTGTGACAAAGCCCATATTCTTACCATATTTCGTGAGATGCGGTCTGATATGATCAACCATACCAGCGACAATCACTTTGCTGTCATCTTCTGCTTCTGCCAATTGATAAGAAAAATGAGTTACTCGCTCCCCAAGCGTTTGTTGATATGCACTGAGAGGATGATCAGACACATATAATCCAATCAGGTCACGCTCCCAATTGAGTTCTTCACGTTTATCAGTCTTGTGAATTTCACTAAGAATGATCCGGTGAGTCGTGTCAAAGAGTGATATCTGTCCAACTGCTCTTGCGCAGAAAATGCTATGACTGACCGCGACAACACGTTCTAAATCATTAAGCAGGGCTAATCGGGGGCCAAAACGATCCAGGCTGCCAACCTTGATCAGGCATTCCAAAGCACGCTTTCCAATTTGCTGCAGGTTCACACGCTCTGCAAAATCTGTCAGATCTTTGAACGGACCTTTTGATCTGGCTTCCAGGATAAGATTGACCGGATTATGGCCAACATTCTTAATGGCTCCCAATCCAAAACGGATGGCAGGGTCTTCATTTTCGCGATCCTCAATACTGAAATCATAATCACTGCTGTTAACATCAGGTGGTAAAACATCGATTCCCAATGACCGACAACCGCCCACGTAGGTGGAAACTTTGTCAGTATCATTTTTACACGCTGATAGCAGTGCGGTCATGTATTCAACCGGGTAATGGTATTTTAAGTAACCGGTTTGAACCGCTATCACACCGTAATCAGCGGCATGGCTTTTATTAAACCCATACCGTGCAAAATTTTCCCAATCCGTAAAGATCTCCTCAGCATCCCTCCTGCTCATATGGGTGTGTTCCTGTGCACCTTTGATGAACTTCTTACGATGGGCGGTCAGGCTTTTCTTTTTCTTCTTGGCAATAGCTTTTCGCAGGCTGTCAGCATCGCTCGCTTCATAGCCAGCCAACTGCATGGCAGCTTGCATGATCTGTTCCTGGTAGATCGGGATGCCAAAGGTGTCCCTAAAAATGGGTTCTAAAGCCTGGTGGCGATAGGAAGATTTTTCTTTTTCATGCATACGATTGATGTATGCGGGGATAAATTGCATGGGACCAGGCCGATATAGCGCAATCATGGCAATCACATGCGCCAGTTCTCGGGGCTTCATTTCCATGATATAACGTGTCATCCCTGTTCCTTCAAGCTGGAACAAGCCTGTTGTGTGCCCCTGGCTGATAAAATCAAAGACCTCAGGATCGTCAGTAGGAATTGATCTTAGATCAAAGTTTTTTCCATGGCGTTGATTAATCAGCTCACAAGCGCGCGCCATGATCGTTAGCGTTGTCAATCCCAAAAAGTCGACCTTAAGTAAACCGAGGTGGTCAACCACTGACATCTCGTATTGTGTGATGGTGTTTATCGGGTTGTCATCAGCCTGGTTCGTGGGGCGATGCAGCGGAACATATTCGACAATGGGTTTGTCAGTGATAATGACCCCCGCAGCATGGGTTCCAGCATTCCGCACAGTGCCTTCCATTTCGCTGGCAGTATCAATCAGTTCCTTATAGAATGGAGCAGAATTGTACACCTGCTGTAATTCCGCTGATTCAGCTAAAACCTCTTTGATTGTGACAGGCTTCCCCGGGATGGCGGGGATCAATTTGGCGACCTTATCTACTTCACTGATGGGGATATCCATCACACGACCAACATCGCGGATAGATCCCCGGGCGCCCATGGTGCCAAATGTGATGATCTGAGCAACTTTATCATGGCCGTATTTTTTGGCGCAATACTGCATCATCTCTGCACGGCGATCATCCTGGAAATCCAGGTCAATATCTGGCATATTGACACGCCCTTTTTGAAGGAAGCGTTCAAACATCAGGTCGTGCTTCAATGGATCGATTAAATTGATATCCAATGCATATGCAACCAGTGAACCAGCAGCAGAGCCGCGGGCGTTGTACCAGATATTATTCTCTTTGGCATGCTGACACAGATCCCAGACAATTAGAAAATAGGCATTAAAACCCATTTCATGGATCACTTCTAATTCGTAATTCAACCGCTCCTGTATCTCTGAGCTTTCAGCACGTTCTCCATAAATCCGTCTCAAACCCTCATCACAAAGATGGCGCAGATATGTTTGGGCTGTCGCATTCTCAGGGACTTTGAACAGCGGCAGGTGATAGCCTGTTGGTGAAAGATCGACCTCGCATCGCTCAGCGATCTTCAAAGTGTTTTCAATTGCACCAGGCACATGCCCAAACAACGCTTTCATTTCCTCTGGCGATCGCAAATAATACGTCTCATCCCCCATCCGCATGCGATCCGGATCAGCAATCAGGGCGCCTGTTTGGATTGCAAGCAAAATATCCTGATATCGAGCATCTTCTGGATTGATATAGTGAACATCATTTGCAGCGATGAATGGAACCTGATATTGCTTGCCAAGGTTGATCAACTGCTGATTGGTTCGCTGCATACCGGGAATTTGATGTGACTGAAGTTCAATGAAAAAACGATCCGGCCCAAACACCTCCTGGTACCATTTCAAAGCGTTTTCTGCCCGTTCAGTATCATTATTCAGTAACGCTCGTGGAATCTCCCCTGATAGGCATGCGGAAGTTGCGATCAATCCCTCATTATGAGCTTTGAGATAGGCTCGATCGATCCTTGGTCGATAGTAGAAACCTTCCAATTGTGATGCTGAAGCGATTTTGAGCAGATTCTGGTATCCCGTCATATTCTCCGCAAGCAGTAAAAGGTGGAAAGCCTTTTTATCATACTTCGGATCCCTATCCGTCATTTTGCGAGGTGCCAGGTATGCTTCCAAACCGATAATTGGTTTAATGCCGGCTTCCACTGCTGCATCAAAAAACGCTACAGTTCCGTACATCGTGCCATGATCGGTCAATGCCAGGGCAGGCATTCCCAGTTCTTTTGCACGTTGAACGAGCGGCTTAATTTTGCTGAAGCCATCTAATATTGAGTAGGTTGAATGAACATGCAGATGGACGAATGACATAATATAGAAAACGACCGCCAGTGATTTAGATAAAAATTGCGTCCTCTTTAATTGTCCCAGGACGCATGTGTTTAGTGAATTATAGCATGATGGAATCACTTCAAAGTTAAGAAGTCTTAAAATATTTCGAATTTTAAGGAAAGATTTTTCGAATTGATACCCCCTGACTTGCTGTTATCAGCTGACATACCCCACTATTAAAAATAGTGATGAAAAATAAAGCGCGAAGTGCATTCACACTTCGCGCTTTTATTGGTCAGTCAAATTAGATTTTATTGACCGTGACAAAAATGAATGGGTTCCGTTTTGTCTCTTGATAAAAATATGATTTGACAGATTGGATAATCTCTCTTTCCAATTGCCCGCTGGATTTTTCGACAGATTTTTTGATCTGCTTGTTCAGCCCAACCATCATCATATCCAAATCCTCAGGCAGCATAAACCCACGCGTGAGAATGTTCGGTTTTCCGATTAATTGACCATTTTTCTTGTTAACATTAACATCAACCACCATGATCCCATCTCTTCCCAGCGTCTCCCGCTCATGAACAATACTTCTATCCACATCCCCCACACCGCTGCCGTCCACAAAAATATAATCTCCCGGGATTCGTTCGCCGATTTGTAATTTTCCATTAACAAATTCGATAATCTGCCCGTTTTCAACGACAATGATCTTTTCTTTCGGGATTCCAACTTCTTCGGCAAGTTTGGCATGCTGCTTGAGCATGCGCAATTCACCATGGATTGGGATGAGATACTCTGGCCGTACCAGGTGCAGAAGTAATTTCATCTCCTCCTGACTGGCATGCCCTGAAACGTGAACCGGTGCAATTGATTCATAGATCACATCTGCCCCACGGCGGAACAAGTTGTTAATTGTCCTATAGACCGATTCCTCGTTACCGGGAATGATTTGAGATGAAAGAACGATCGTATCCCCTTTACGGACATTGAACTTTCGATTCGTTCCGTTTGCCAGCCGTCCCATGATTGAACGGGGTTCACCTTGTGACCCGGTCACCATCAACACAACCTGTTTGCCCGGCAGCGAGAGCGCTTTTTCAAGGGAAACCACCAATCGTTCAGGGAAGTCAACATAGCCCAGATCACGGGCGATTTTCATATTGTCAACCATACTCCTGCCAGCGAATGCAATCTTTCTACCATGCCGCTCAGCTGCTTTTGCAACCTGCTGCATCCGTGAGATCAACGAAGCGAAAGTTGCCACTAAAATGCGTCCCTCCGCTTTCTCGAAGACTTCGTCAAGTGCACGGTCAATTACCCGCTCAGATTGCGTCCAGCCTGGCACAGTTGCGTTCGTTGATTCCGCCAGCAGAGCCAGGACACCTCTTTCGGCAAATTCTGCAAGCTTTGCATAATCCGTAGGCCAATTATCGACCGGTGTATGATCAAATTTATAGTCTGCTGAATGAATGATCAATCCCGCAGGCGTTTCGATACCAAGCCCCACGGCATCTGGAATCGAATGACAGACATGGAAAAAATCCACTTTGAATGGTCCAATTTGAACACGATCGCCTGCTTTGACGGTGCGCAAATCGGCTTTGTTTACGAGACCATAGCGACTCAGTTTAACTTCAATCAGACCACGAGTCAGTTTCGTGGCATAGATCGGTACGTTGAATTTTTCCAACACATGCTGGATCGCACCAATATGATCTTCGTGTCCATGCGTGAAGATAATGCCGCGCACAAGATGTTTTTTGTCCTTAAGGTAATGCTCAAAATCCGGGATGATGTAATCAATCCCAATCATGTCGTTTTCCGGAAACATGATACCCGCATCCACGATCAGGATATTATTCCCATACTCGTAGATCGTCATGTTCTTCCCAACCTCTCCAAGCCCCCCAATCGGGATAATTCTCAATATTTTATTGTCTTTCATTTAATACTTTCCTCCTTGAAAATATCTTTTATTTGTATGTAATTTTTTAAATGGGATTTCCCATTAGATGTCAATTTGATATGGATCGTGATGGTACATCATTAAAAAAACGCCCTGCGGCATCAGTCCGGTCAGGGCGAAGTATTGCTGTTTTTTCATCAATAATCATGCCAAGTTGTACACATGACCGTCTCCGGTCATTTACCTGTCGCTTACGAAAAGCATTGTAGCATGCCGGGACAGGAAAGTCAATTCGTGCCTCAGCATGGATAGAAAGTCCTTGTGCAGTACCCTCCATTTGATCCGGCTTTATTGAGTTTCAGCATTCTTAAACTTGATTTACTGCTGCTGTGCATCTTGGAAGCAAATAATCTTCACTGGTATAATCCCCCCATGCACAAGCAATGCCGATATTCCTTTTACGGGCTGTTGTTGCTGGGGTTTCTTCTGTCTGCATGTGCACAGGTAACATCCACAGACACACTGACCCCAACCGGCACATTGGAAGGAACACTATGGTCTCTTCCAACTGAAAGACCAACGACCACCCCGTCGCCAACAAGCAGCCCCACGACTTCACCTTCGCCGACGGCTACACCAACATTCACCCCGGTCATGTATGAAGTGCAAGAAGGGGATGATATGTATGGCATCGCCTTTTTCTATAACATCAGCCCACAAGCCCTCATGACAGCCAACCCAACGATCAACCCGCGTGCAATGGGTCCCGGGACAACATTACTGATCCCCATTACACCAACTCCTGGATCATCAGCGACTGCAACCATTGACCTTTCTGCGACGCCATCTTTGGCGTTTGCAGCCTTACCGGCACCGGATTGCTACCCAGATGCGCTGGGTGGATTGTGGTGCTTTGTGTTGGTGAAGAACGATGAAGCAGGCGCACTTGAGAACGT
>JAYELT010000183.1:0-6783 GCA_034717715.1 Chloroflexota bacterium
GGCGTTTTAGCTGGTTGACCCTCTTAACACCAGCAACAACGATTCTTATCTCCATTGTGACCGTCGTTTTATCCCAAAACTCGACAGCATTGACCTTCATCTTACCTACTGTTGCCATGGCTATGATGCATCCCATGATCAACATGATGAGGGTCAGATCAGAGAAGAAGAAATATGAAGCAGCTCTGGTTGTGCGGCAGAAAAAACATGAACAATCCATCAAAGCATTTCGTCAGGAATTAGATAAACAGGTCAGCCACCAGAAAACGATCCTGGAGCACGCCTACCCCTCACCTAAAGCCCTGGTTGAAATCGGTTTGGCACGTGGGAAATTTCGCCGTTTATGGTACCGCCGGCTTGGTATTGACAGCGATTTTCTTTCTTTACGAGTTGGACAATATGCTGGACTGCCCAGTTATAAGATCTTGTCACCGACTTCTGCTAAGGAAGAAGATGACATGGCTGCGCTTTCCTTCAAGCTTCTGGATGATTATAAGCAGGTTGCCCCCCAGCCTTTCAACCTGCCAATGAGCATCATTGGGAGCCTGGGGATTTGTGGGAACGAGGAAAAGACCTATCAAGTTACACAACGGCTCTTACTCGACGCATTCATTCACCACGCGCCCACCGACCTACTTGTCGTTATCCTATCAGACCGCCCCAACGCCAGCGAACGCTGGCGGATGTACAAATGGCTGCCGCACACACGTGTTTTACAGTCAAAACACAACTTTTCTGGTCTAGCACTTGATAAAGAATCCATTGACATCATGACGAACTGGCTGGCTGGGGAGTTCGACCGCCGTCGGGAAATTGACTCGCGCTATTTTCAGGCCAGTGATGATATCCCCTTTATATTGACGATTTTTGATGATGGGGGGCATGTTCGGCAGGACCCGGAAGTATCTTCGATGATCAAATGGGGAAATACCTGTCGTATGCCATCAATCATTCTTGGTGATTTTGCCTTACCCCAGATCAGAGCCCGTCTTGACATCCAGGAAAAGAATAAATTCCGCTATATTGAGACCTGGGAGGGTGGGACCAGCACGACAGGTGTGTTGGATAAATTACCGAGTGAGGAAATTTCCAAGGTTTGCCGAACACTGGCAGGATTGGAGATGATCACCGAATCTGAACAATCCATCCTGCCTGAATCCCTGCCCCTCTCAATGACGGTTGAAGATATGTGGTTGAGTGCCAAGGCAGTCGAAAATAAATGGCAGCGGCAGTACCAGGATCATGAATTATTACAATTCCCAGCAGGTGTTTACATCAATAAAAAGGACATCGTCCCATTTGATATCAATCTATTGCCTGCGGAAAGAGGGGGATTTGATGCCTATCATACGATCCTGATCGGTACGACGGGCAGCGGTAAAAGTGAATTCATGAAATCCCTTGTGCTGGTTGCTGCATACCGTTATCCCCCAGATCTGCTCAATTTCTTCTTTATGGATTTCAAGGGCGGTGCTGCTTTTGATCCTTTCAAAGACCTGCCCCATGTCTCTGGGATTGTGACCAACCTGCAGCCTGAACTCGTCAACCGGGGATTGATCGCGGTCCAAAGTGAAATTGCCCGACGACAGGCACAGTTTGCAGAGGTAGAGGTGCGAGACATTTGGGCATTCAACCAGATACCTGGAGGAGAACATCTGCCTCATCTCTGGTTGATGCTGGACGAATTTGCCAAAGGGCTGTCAGACTTTCCAGAATTAAACCCAATGCTTGATTTGTTGGTACGCCAGGGGCGTTCGCTTGGGATGTATTTACTGCTGGCGAACCAGGACGTCAACTCTTCTGTAAACAAACTTCTCAGCAATGTAGGATGGCGGATTGCCCTGAAAGTCTCCCGCCGAGATGAATTGAAAGCGATCCTTGAAGAAAAACTCAACCCCACCATGCGACCGGGTCATGGATATGTACGCACACCGCAGGGGGGGATTATCCAGTTCCAGGCCGGCTATGGCGGTTTTGAGGTTCTGGAGCAAGGGCAGATCAATGTCTCGAAGGGTTTTGAAATCCTGCTGGTTGAGGATAATGGTCAGCAGCGCAGGTTGTACAAACATGAAACCAAAGGAGGGGGACAATCCGTTGGCAAACCCAAAGTAACAGAACAGGAACGACTGATCGACATTATGGTCTGCGCATCTCAGGAAATGAAACTAACGCCAGCCCATAAGATCTATCACGATCCCCTGCCGCCAATTATGCCATTATCGGAGAGCCTGAGGGCTTGCAGGGTTTTCAGGACCTTTGAACAGGGCGCCTGGAGCGGGATCAAAAACAAAGACCAGTTCCTCAAAATCCCACTCGGATTCAATGACCATATTGAATCTGGGCGACAATTCCCCCTTCAAATAGACTTCACTGACAAAGACGGCCACTTATGGATCGTTGGGGCTGTCGGAAGCGGCAAAGAATTGACCCTCTCCAGCCTGCTGCTCTCAATCGCTGTCACACATTTACCCGAAGAAGCGCAATTCTACATTATTGAAGGTGGTTCTGGTGCTCTTAAAAGTCTGGAAGCCTTACCGCACACCGGCGCAGTGATCAGATTGAGTGAAAAAGAAAGATTGCAGCGGTTGCTGGATTTTATCACTGCTACCATCGAAAAGCGTCAGGTTGGTGGATTTGGCACTGATCCTCAAAATCAGCACAGCCAACCCCACCTTTTCCTGGTGATCAATAATTTTGCAGAATTCCGCAATATTGGATATGAACTTCTTGAGAAAATTGCCAGCTTTATCCAGGGGGGCCGGGTGGGAATCCACCTGATCTTTGTTTCCAATCTTTCCCGAGATATCCCCGGAAAATTAGCCAGTAATCTTGCCCGAAAACTGGTTTTGCAGCAAGCAAATAAAGATGAGTTTTTGAATTTCTTGCCGCGCCATACTGCGCCATTATCTTTTGACGTACCAGGCCGAGGATATTGGGTGGATGAATCTGTGATGGAATGCCAGGTAGGCCAACCCACATTGTTGGACGAAGAAGGGGATCCGCTGGATTTCAATACTGCTGCCAAGCAAATGCAGGCATGTTGGGATGGTGATCTCCCACGTGATATCCAGGTATTACCGGAGAGCATCCCCCTCGCTGAATTCCTGCAGCAATATGGGCAGACCGGAGATATACCCGTGGGTATTGATTATCAGACCCTATCCCCAATTTTTCCAAAAATGAGCGACCTGGTATCAGTCTTGCTGATTTTGGGTGAAACCCGGTGTGGAAAGAGCAATTTTCTGCTTAATCTTGTTGAAACCTTTCAAGAAGAACAGGACTGGCAGATACACGCAGTTTGTTTGCGGCCCAGCCTATTGCGCTCTCTCTCCGGGGATGTGGATAACCTCAAGGTATATGCTAATGAGAAAGCCTGTATTGAGGGCATGGCTGGACTGCCTGAGAAACTGCGCAGTGACTCAGCGCTGCCAGAAAAATTACTTATCCTGATCGATGACCTGGGAGCTGCCTTTGAACCCGGACAAACAGAATTAGAAGCACTACTCGATAATATCGCCCGTGAACTTCGGCAGCGTGAGCATCAGGATTTCTTACTCGTTGCATCCGGGCAGATCAACGAATTCCGCATGAAATCAGGAACCAATACGCTTGTCCGTTTGCTTAATCAGAACAAAACAGGATTATGTTTTTCGCAGGATATGCAGGCCTGGGGATGGATGGGTGTCACGCCGCAGGAAATCCGACCTTTTAGCAAAATGACCTTACCCGTCGGCCGTGGTTTTTTTATTAACCGGGGCAGCCTGCAGGTCGTACAGACACCGCTCTCAAAGTATTCTCGGAAATAGGATTGAACCATGACTCAGGTAATCGTGACCGTCCAATTCGATAAGAAAGACCCGTTAGACCTATCCCTCCCCTGGGAGCTGCCAATCGGGAAATTTCTCGAATCATTGGCGGCAATCTTCAGTATCAGACGTCATACAGACAGCACGCTGGGGCTGGTTAGACTGACGAATAAAAGCAAAGAGCATATCAGCCCGGAGGAAACGCTGGCGGATGCCAATATCCTGTATGGCGATGTGTTGAAATTACTGGTGTACGGCAGACCTTACTTGTATTCATCAACCGGTAAACGTTTCCCCCTTTCTAAAAATATGGTCGTCATTGGGCGAACGACACCTCAACAAAACGTTGATATAGATCTGACCCCACTGGACATTGAGCGTGTCATCTCACGGCAGCATGCGGCGATCATACACCGTGGAGACGAATATTTTATAAAGGACACAAACAGCTCTAATGGGGTTTGGGTGAATAATCGCAAAATTAACCCTGGCCAACTTCGAAAAATAGTAAATGGAGATAAGCTGCAGCTTGGCGGAGCACATGGGATTGCATTGCAGTTTGGAATCAGGGATTAGGATATAAAGTGGATAATATTGGACGGTATCAGCTTAGAAGCAAACTGGCAACAGGAGGGATGGCAGAGGTCTATCTGGCGTTCGACAGCTTTATGGAACGAGAAGTTACCCTCAAGCTGCTCCCGAAACTGTTCATGCATGATCCTACCTTTGAAAAGCGATTTGAACGAGAAGCTCGATTATTAGCCCAGTTGGAACATCCCGCCATTGTTCCCGTGTATGACTTTGGTTATCATGATGAGCAGCCTTATATGGTGAGTCGATTTATGCGAGGGGGTTCCCTGCTGGAAAAAATTACCGCAGAGGGGCCCCTTTCTTTTGGATTGTCGCTGGATATCGTGCAGCGTATCTGCAGCGGACTTGCTTACGCTCACGAGAAAGGGATCGTCCATCGAGATATAAAACCTGGCAATATCCTGTTTGATGAGCAAGAAAATGCTTATATTGCTGATTTTGGGATTGCCAAGCTGGCCGAATCCACCAGCACGCTGACAGGAAATGCCCTGATCGGTACGCCGGCCTACATGAGCCCTGAACAATTTGCAGGAAGCGGAGAGATTGACAGCCGTAGCGATCAATATTCTCTTGGGATTGTGCTGTTTGAAATGCTGAGCGAGGAACTGCCTTTCAAAGGGGATACAACAGCCCGTCTGATGAAGAGTCATTTAATGGATCCCCCACCTCAATTGCGTACGCTGCGCAGTGAATTACCCGAGGAGATCGAACCGGTCATCCAGCGTATGCTCAGCAAAAAGCCGGATGAACGCTATCCTTCAATGACCGAACTGACCAGGGATTTTGAACAAATAACGCGTTTTACGACCATAACGGACCCACTCAAGCCAGATTACCAGACTCGTAAAATGGATCAACCGCTTGTGGAAAAAGAGCGGGAACTCGAATCTAAATCACAATCGGAAATAGAAAATGCTGAGAAGGATGTCTTCACGACCAATATTATCCATGAAATATCACCCCATGAACCCCGTCTTGAAGAAAGCCCCGAGGAGACAGAAATCGAAGAGGTGGTAGAGATAAAAAATCAACCTGCTCAGGAACATCAATCTCAAAAAAGCAGGCTTGACTTACCTTTTATCGGTGCCTTTTGGGTGATTATTATCGGCGTAATACTCCAAGGCCTAATTCCATACGGTGTAATAATTCTGCCTCCTTTGATGATCACCTCCTATTTTGCGATTAAATCAAGAGATTTCCAACTCAAACGCATTTTAAGCGTAGTTGGAATTAATTTAATAATCTCTGTCATTAGTCAAGTTGGATATTCATATTTATATGTGGATTTGTATCAAAATCGGTTTTTAATTTACGACACGACGTTTTTTAATAATTGGGAAAACCTTGAGTTTGTGATGGTTTTGGTATTTGCAATTTTTAATGGGTTAATGATAATGATGGCAGTCATTTTTTATAGACAATCTATGGACTTGAGGAAAAGGAAACGAATTCTTGCTTTCATTAGCCCTTTTTTATATTCGATAATTTTTATGGGATTTGCCAATATTGTTTTGGATGACCATAATATAATTTCGTATTATGTGTTTCATTTTCCATCATTATTGATTATTTTTGCATATTTCTTAGGTTTATTTTTATTATTGAAGCCCATTTTCAATAAATCTTTTGTTGGAGAATCTTCAGTTGAGAAGACAGCTAAGTAACCTCAATGAGTGTAGGAGTAGGTAAGGAATCCTATGGAAATTAAACATATCGGACGCTATGAGATCATTGGCGAATTGGGATCGGGCGGCATGGCAACCGTCTTGCTGGGGAAGGACAGCTTCATGGACCGCGAGGTGGCGATCAAGCTGCTCCCACGCCTTTTCATGCACGACCCCACTTTCAAAGAACGTTTCCAACGGGAAGCCAAACTCCTGGCACAGCTGGAGCAATCCGCCATTGTTCCCGTGTATGACTTCGGCTATCATGAAGAACAGCCCTATATGGTCAACCGGTATATGCGCGGCGGTTCCCTGTTGGAGCGGATCACTGAACAGGGCGCTCAACCCCTTGACGTGAGTTTAGCCATCGTTTCCCGGATTTGCAGCGCCCTATCCGCAGCTCACAAGCGCGGGATTGTACACCGGGACCTCAAACCTGCCAATATCCTCTTCGACGATTCTGGCCAGGCCTTCATAGCTGATTTCGGGATCGCCAAGCTGGCCCAATCCACCAGCACGCTGACGGGAAATACACTGGTTGGTACACCAGCCTATATGAGCCCTGAGCAGTTTTCCGGTGAGTATAAGGTTGATGGACGGTCTGACCAATATTCCCTGGCGATCGTGCTGTTCGAGATGCTGAGTGGAGAGCTGCCCTTCAAAGGGGATACCACAGCCAAGTTGATGAAGAGCCATTTGATGGATGACCCTCCCTCACTGCG
>JAYELT010000184.1:0-7712 GCA_034717715.1 Chloroflexota bacterium
CAGAGTTGAATAGTGAAGCTGAATGTGCGTCCTCACCAAAACAAGGTAGGACGGCTTTATTCAATATCAAGATAGCTTGGCATTAAAACAGGCTGCGGATGACCAGCATGAACCCGAAGATGATCAGCGGGATGCCGACAATCGCACCAACAACAGTTACAGTAAGGACCACACCTGCAATTATCAACACCAAGCCAAGAATTGCCCCGATCAATCGACCGGTGGCTTCAATGATCCAAACGACAAAACGCCAGATCAGCCAGAAAGGATACAGCAGCCAATGGACGTGTTGTTTCTTTTTTCCTGTCATATTTGCCTCCATTAAAGTATACGATTTTTCATCAGATAAGTTGCAAAAAGAGTATTGGGGTTAACAAGTTTTACCCAGTCTGGTATAATTTTTCTCGCCTAAAAATCAGGCAATGGAGAGGTAGCATAGTCCGGCCTAATGCGCGCGCTTGGAGTGCGTGTGTACCGCGAGGTACCGTGGGTTCGAATCCCACCCTCTCCGCCAAGAAAAATAACCACCCGATTCTGTTGGGTGGTTATTTGTTATTCCTACGATCTTTGTGAGTTGAATTAGGTTCTTTCCTGAGATGTATCGATCTTCCATCTCAGTATGGGTTGTTTTGTTTTCTTGACTTAATACATTTTTAGAATATAGATGCTCATACCGGCTGTGTTTCGAATTGGCTGTTATACAGTTCAGCATAGAACCCTTGCTGTTCCAGCAAGTCTTCATGATTGCCTTGCTCGACGATATCCCCATCGCGCATGACCAGGATCAGATCAGCATTGCGGATGGTTGATAGGCGGTGGGCGATAATGAAACTGGTGCGCCCATGCATTAAGAGGTCCATTGCTTTCTGGATTAGGATTTCTGTACGTGTATCAACAGAACTGGTTGCTTCATCAAGGATCAGGATGGGGGGATCTGCCAGTACTGCCCTGGCGATCGTTAACAATTGTTTCTGCCCTGAAGAAATATTTGAGGCATCTTCGTTCAGGATCATGTCATATCCACCGGGCAGGGTGCGGATGAAGTGGTCGACATGGGCTGTATCAGCAGCCTGAACAATTTCTTCCTCGGTCGCGTCCTCCCGCCCATAACGGATATTATTGGCAATGCTGCCGTTGTATAACCAGGTATCCTGGAGCACCATGGCGAACATCTTACGCAAATCATGACGTGTGAAATCTTTTATAATACACTCGTCAACCAGGATAGCACCGTTATCGACATCATAAAAACGCATTAAGAGTTTGACAAGGGTGGTTTTTCCCGCGCCGGTCGGCCCTACAATGGCAATCTTCTGCCCCGGTTCAACGATGAAAGAAAAATCTTTGATGACAATCTCTTCAGGATCGTATCCAAAGCGTACATTTCGGAATTCAACACTTCCCTTGACCTGTTCAAGTCTGGCGGGATCAGTTGTGTCCGGGATTTCTTCAGGTTCGTTAAGGAATTCAAAGACACGCTCCGATGCAGCCGCAGTTTGCTGCAGTACATTTGACATATTAGCAATTTGTTGAAGCGGTTGATTGAAGGAGCGTACATACTGGATGAAAGCCTGGATATCCCCGACGGTAATGGTTTCACGAATCGCATAGTAACCACCCAGGATGGCAACAGCGACATACCCTAGGTTGCTGATCAGGCGCATCATTGGCATCATCAAGTGAGAAAGAAACTGCGAGAGCCATGCAGAGCTGAATAAAGTTTCATTCAAATGATTGAAGGCTTTTACTGATTCCCCTTCATAATTAAATGCTTTGACAACAACGTGGCCGCCAAACATTTCTTCTACATGTCCGTTGACATGTCCTAGGTAATCCTGCTGCTGTTTAAAATATTTTTGGGATTTTTTCACGATTAAGCTGATGCCCACGATCGTTAGCGGTACGGTAAGTAATGCGATGAGGGTCATCTGCCAGCTAATGGTCAGCATCATGATCAATACCCCGATAACGGCTGTTGCAGAGGTGATGATCTGTGACATACTCTGATTGAGTGTTTGGCTAACGGTGTCAACATCGTTGGTGACCCTCGAGAGGACTTCACCATGGCTGACCTTGTCAAAATATCTCAACGGGAGGCGGTTAATCTTGGCGGCAATATCCTGTCGTAATCGATAGGTGATGTCCATAGAGATACCAGCCATAACATATCCTTGAAGAAAATTAAGGAAAGCTGAAAGTACATACAGGTTCAACACCCTGATTAGAATCGTGCCAACACCTGCTAAATCGATCTCAGCACCAGTGCCTGAGATTTTCCCGACCACACCTTCATAAATGAGCGTGGTGGCTTGCCCAAGGATTTTTGGGCCAACAATGGTGAACACGGTTGAAGCCGCTGCAATCAACAGGACAACCAGGATCAACCAATTGTATTTCCCAAGGTACTGAATGAGCTGTTTCATGGTGCCCTTGAAATCTTGAGCTTTTTCACCTGGCCTAAATTTCATTGGACCTCGATGTCGTCCTACGATTGAGGGTCTTTTTTGTGTTTCTTTGGCTTGAGAATTTATTTTTTTGTTATTATCGCTCATGCCAGCTCCTCCTTGCTTAACTGCGATGTGGCTATTTCTTGATAGGTTTGGCAGGTTTCCATTAAGTCGTGATGGGTTCCTTTGCCAACAATTTCACCATTCTCCAACACGATGATCTGGTCAGCTGTTTTAACTGTTGCAACACGCTGTGTGACCAACAGCACCGTGCTGTCCCCTGTTTTTTCATTGAGTGCTTTACGGAGTGCGGCGTCTGTTTTAAAATCCAGGGCAGAAAAGCTGTCATCAAAAATAAAGATCGGCGGCTTTTTAACCAGCGACCTGGCGATGCTGAGGCGCTGTTTCTGACCACCTGAAACATTTGATCCTCCCTGGGATATTTCAGCCTGTAATCCATCGGGATCAGCAAACACGAAATCTGTTGCTTGTGCGATTTCCAGGGACTCACGCAATGTTTCGTCAGTGGTGTTTTGGTCTGCAAATTGTAGATTTGATTCCACTGTGCCCGTAAATAAGATACCTCGTTGTGGAGTATAGCCAATTCTTTCCCGCAAGTCGTATTGCCTGACATCCCGAATATCGATATCGTCCACAAGCACAGTACCCTGGTTGACATCGAAAAACCGGGGGATGAGGTTTACCACTGTGGATTTACCACATCCTGTTGAGCCGATGATCGCTGTAATCTCACCTGGCATGGTGGTAAAGGAAATATCCTTTAGAATATATTCTTCAGCATCCGGGTAGCGGAAATAAACATTTTTGAATTCGACCTTTCCTTTGAAAGGCTCATTGAATGATTTGGGTTCCTCGGGATCTTTGATAATATTTTCAGATTCCAATACTTCCGCAATACGATCACCTGATATGAAGGAACGAGGCAAGAAAATGAACAGCATCGATACCATTAAGAAAGAATACATGATTTGCATGCTGTATTGAATAAATGCCATCATATCCCCCACCTGGAGGGTCGATTGAGCGATTTGTTGTGCCCCCACCCAGATGATCAATATAGAAAGGCCATTCATAATAATAAGCATGATTGGCATCATTGTCGCCATCACCCGGTTGATAAATAGGCTGACATCAGCCAATTCTCGATTGGCATGATCAAACCGCTCCTCCTCAAATTTTTGTTTGTTAAAAGCGCGGATGACCAACATACCGGAAAGACTTTCTCGGGTGACAAGGTTGAGACGGTCGATTAATTTTTGTATGATCTTAAATTTTGGTATCGCAATAAAGAAGAGAACGATGATTAAAAGCAGTGAGGCTCCCACCGCCAGGGCTATGATCCACCACATGTTGGGACTCTTATCAATTGCACGAATGATACTGCCGATACCCAAAAGCGGGGCAAAGAATGCCATACGCATGATCATAAAGACGACCTGTTGTATTTGAGTCACATCGTTCGTGGCGCGGGTGATGAGTGAGGCTGTTGAGAAGTTATTAAATTCCTGGCTGGAAAAGGATTCGACCTTCGTAAACACGTCTTTTCGGATATCCCGTGCAACACTGGCAGATGTTCGGGAGGCCAGGTAACTGACGCAAATATTTGCAATGCCTGACACCAGGGCCAGTAAGACCATCATCCCGCCTACTCGAAGGATGTAATTGGTTTGGATATTCCCCAGGTCCATACCAATTGCCTGGTATTCAGACTTTATGGCTTGCGCTGTCATTTGTTCGAGAAGGGTATCTTCCATCTGATCAAATTGTTGTATGATTTGCTCCCTGATTTGTTCCATTTGAGCTGCAGGTGCCATTTGGAGTAGTGTAAAAACATCAACGCCTTCTGGCAGTTGTGCTGTGTCAAATGGTAGATCTCCCAGCATCGCACCAGCTTGGTCTGGGTTCTCATCCATCTGGGTGATGCCGAAAAGGATAAGCATTCCCTTCGACATGATTGGATCGAGGTTTTCAAGTTCAGATTTTGTCAGGTCTTTTAGGAGATAAACTGGCTCATCAGAGAGAATAGGATATGTATCCTGTAAGTCATTGAAATCCTCTGCATCCTGATCTATCAACTGGTAGGCATTATCTACGAGAGTTTGTTCCTCCTCATCGAAGAACAAAGCCATCTTGTCCATCTCACTTTGGCGAATTGCCTGGGGGACAGAGGAATCAATACCGCTTTGCTGGATGCCGATATTTACGATGCGTGAAAGGTAGTCCGGTAAAGCGAGATCGGCATTTGCTAATAAGAAAAGTAATCCAATAGCAGCCAGGACTAATAATATGTAAGGTTTAATGTATTTAATCAATCGCAGCATAGTTCAATTTATCCTTTATTGGGGAGTTCGTATTAAGCAGGTCTTTGATGGTCAATAGGACAACCAGAGATGTTACTTTATACCTGCGGTTTTCTTTAGTATTTCTCATCATTTACAGCATTTCCAATCTTGTCACCGCACTTTGGGTCTATCTTATGCATGAGTTCCTGTGTGCGATCCTTCAACAGTTCGAGGTAGGGCAGAATTTGTTTTTTTTCTAAGGGTGTAAATAAAAGTGCTAACTCATTTATCCAGGCTTGCCTTGCCTGCATACTTCTTTCAACAGTAAGCGCACCTTTATCTGTTATTGTGATCAATTTCACACGTCTATCTGTGGTGCTTGTTGATCTATGGATATATCCTGAGTCTATTAATTGGTTGAGAAGCTGGCTGACCGCCGCCATGGTGATTCCAAGGTGATCAGCCAGGTCATTGACCGGGCTGGAGCCGTGATGATAGAGACGGAAAAGGGTGTTCACCTGTGAAAGCGAAAGCTCACTTTCACGATTATGGCGAATAAATGCATGCATGGAGCGATGGGTTGATGTCTCAATCCATTCTCTAAGTGTGTTGAGGAATTCGTCTTCGCTTGACATGGTTTATCTCACTTAATAGTTAAACGGGCTTAAATATATAACCTCTGGATACAAATGTCAAGATGTTGGGGTTCCCAATAATTAGCAGAGCAATTATTTAGCACGATCTGTAATTAACAGGTTGTTCTCATCCTTAAGGTACCGCTGTGCGTAATTCCGTATGGTTTAATCGTGTTAAGTATCATTTGACAGGCTCATATTTGTTCCGTATAATTTTATGGAACCTCGTCGAGCCGTTTCATCGAGGACAATACTGTTGTTTTGAAGTTAATGACGAACAATGGTAACGACTTGACCTCAGGAAAACTTTCTATATGTTTGAGTCAAGATGTTGCTTTAAGTAAATACAATTAAGAAATATTTAACTATTTCGTGGATATTGATCGCGCCTATGGGAGGTCCTTGTTTTCTATGCTTGAATGGGCAATATTACTTTTAACGCTGAGTTTTGTGCTGACATCGTTTCTAGTGTTGTTTGCCCGGAATTTAGTTGTGGTTATTTCTGCGATTGGTATTGGCAGTGTGATCCTATCGGTGCTCTTCTTTATTTTTGGTGCGCCTTTTGCAGGTGCCTTTGAGCTCAGTGTTGGTGCCGGGCTCATCAGCGTTTTATTTATTATTGCGACAAGTGTCACTGATCGTGTTGCAGATGAGATTGAATGATTATGAAAAGGAATGTGGTTCTCTTTCTTGCTGCGGTGATTATTTTTTTACTGGTTGGTTGGATTTTGTACAAAACCTTTAATCAAGGTGGGTTTATCAATCCTGGAGATACAGGTTTTCGATCATGGTTTTGGGAAAAACGAGGATTAGACCTGGTTGTTCAGATTATTTTGGTGTTTGCTGGTGCCCTGGGCATTGCAGCAATCTTGCCAATAGAGGGTGACGATGATTGAACTTGAGCTTTCAAATTGGATGGCATCCTTCATTCATTTCTGCATTCTTGTCGTCTTCGTGATTGGATTGTTATGTTTTTTTCTTAGAAAACGATATATCCGACAATTGGTCGGACTTAAATTGATGCTTCAAAGTGTTAGCCTTGGATTGATCCTGACGGGTTGGGAAAGAGGCGAGTTGTATCTATCTCAATCCATGGTCATATCAGCCCTCGTTATCGAGGCGGTCGTGATTGGCCTGGCACTGACAATGATCATCCATATGGCAAAACATGCACAGAATGAAAAGACCCCCATCGAGGAGGCTGAAAGCAAGTCTATTTCATAAATGATATTAGATATTAGTTTTCTCCTATTCCTATTCATAATTTGTCTCCCCCTTATATCAGGGATTTTTATCGTTTTTGTTAAGTCCGCCAATCCGAGTAAGGTGCTTCTTTTTGAAACCGGGTTGCTGATTGCAGGGTCAATAGGTCTATTGCTTTTGGGGGAGAAAACAATTTTTACAGAATTATCTTTTCTCAGCGAAACAATAACATTCAGCATCTCTAATACAGCGCTTTTGCTTACCCTAGGAATCTTTTTTGCATTAAGTGTTTTAATCTATCGCAATTCTCTAATAATTGGAAATACGATCTCACGTTTTCAAGCAACGCTTCTTAACCTTTCCCTGACATTTGGCTTTGTGGCGTTGATGAGCGGTCAATTCATGATTCGGTATATTGCCCTGGATATTGTGGGATTGCTGGTTGCGTTGACAGTTCTGAATTCATTTTCAGAAAAAACCTCTTTTAAAGATTTCGCCATAGTATTCCAGATTTTGCGTCTGGGTGATCTGAGTCTCTTAGTATCGATATTGCTCATCAATCAATACGCTGGCACCCTGGATATTTCGCTAATGATCAACGCTGCCAGTGATTTGAGGATGGAACCCCGCATGTGGGTCTTTATGGGGTTTTTATTTGCCATCCTCATCAAACTGGCGATTTGGCCTTTTGGTGCCTGGCTGCAACGTGCTAAAAACTCTGTTCCCCTTGCATCATTCTGGATTTCCGGTTTTCTGATGCCAACCCTGGGATATTATTTACTCTACCGTATCATTCCAATCATCAACTCAAGCATCATTTTTCAATCCATTACGTTTTTATCTGGATTGCTCCTCATTTTCATATTGTTAATCGCAACCCATTTGAGATTGACCGCTTATAAACGCTTTTACCATATAGGCAGTATCTTTAGTTGTTTTTCGCTTCTGGCGGTTGCGTTTTCCAGCCATGACCAAATTGGTTTTTATTTATTCGGTTTGATCTTATACCGTCTGATTTTGTTTTGTCAGGAAGAAGTCAAAAGTCCAATTCTTGAGAAGCTTGTCCTGATCTTTCCTCTCCTGATCAATGGTATGTATCTGTGGGCAAATGCTGGTAATCTCCC
>JAYELT010000184.1:7812-22649 GCA_034717715.1 Chloroflexota bacterium
TGGCTAAATCAGAAATTAGAAATCAACATATTCACGACAGGTTTTGTGAAGTTGAGTGATTCTTTTATCATGGCAGCACAATGGCTAAATCAAAATATAGAAATCAATATATTCACAATGGGATTTATGAGGTTGGGTGATTCATTTACAAAAATTGCTGCATGGATCCAAGAGAATGCTGAACAAGGTTTTGAGAACGCCTGGTCATGGATTGGCCAAAAGTTCATGAAAGTTTCTAAAGGTGCTTTTTACCTATTTGAGCAGGAGACCCCTGAAAAAACCGGCAAGTTAATGAATGAAGCGCTCAATTCTCTGCAAGAATATGAACGAAATGTTCTCAAAATCAGACTTCGATGGGATTTAGCTTTGATCCCTTTATTTCTGATCATCATTTTGGTGTTTTTGTTTATTTTCTAAAAAGGAAAATCTGATGGAAAATTATGAATTACTTTTATCTGGAATCACATTTATTCCCATCGTTGGCATGGTGGTTTTACTGATCTGGGGAAATGCAACTAAAAAGCAAGCAGCATTGATTGGTATTCTCAGTGAAGGCTTTGCCCTGGCGATTCCCCTGGTGTTATTGTCAGCTCTCAGGAGGAATGATTCGGTGATTTTTTCGTTTCCCTGGATTCCTAATATGGGTATTTCCTTTCGATTGTCTTTAAATTGGCTTTCATTGACTTTCCTTTTAACAGAAGTGTTGGTCACCCTGGCTGCGATGATCTATTCACTGGGTGAAAAAATGGGTGAAAAAAACAGTAATTATTACTATGCATTACTTTTACTCTTCAGCCTGGGTATGTCTGGAACGACGCTGGCGGATGATGTGTTTCTCTTTTATATTTTTTGGGAATTGATGCTGGTAGCTTCGGTTTTGCTAATATTGATTTGGGGTCATGGCGAAATCCGTTTCAGGGTTGCGCTGAAATATTTCATCATCACTCATTTGGGTTCATTGATGGTCCTGGTGTGCCTGATCACCATGTATGTCAATTTTGGGACAGCCAGCATCACCGAGTGGGTGACACAAGCTGGGAATCTGCCGATCAATATGCAAACTTTCCTGATTGTATTTTTTATCATTGGTTTTTCTGTCAAGATGGCGATTTATCCCTTGCATATCTGGCTGCCTGATGCCCATACGGTCGCGCCAATGCCTGTCACGATCATCCTGGCTGCAGCCATGCTCTCAATGGGCACTTATGGGATCTTGAGATTTCCTTTTGGACTTTTTTCCCTCGAAACCCTTCAACCCTTTGCTATTTGGATGATGATCGCCGGGTTGGTCTCTGAGGTGTATGGGGCTTTGATGGCTTTGGCTGAGAGGGATATCAAGCGGATCATTGCCTTCAGTTCCGTGAGCCAGATGGGTTATATTCTGTTTGGTTTAGGGACCCTGACGCAGCGGGGAATGGAGGGTGCGATTATGCATGTTGTGTATCATGCGATTGTCAAAGCACTCTTGTTTATGGTTGTTGGAATCATCATTTCCGTCACTAATGAGAGAGATATCCAAAAAATTGGTGGTTTGGGTTTTAAATTTCCTATCCTTTGCGTATGTGCGGCTATTGGTGTTTTGGGTATCTCCGGCATGCCGCCATTGGGTATCTTTAATTCAGAGTGGATGATCTTTTCCGGTGGGTTTGATTCGGGAATTTCTATTGTGCTGACAGTTATGGCGCTGATTGGTTCGTTGCTGACTGTGATTTACGGATTGCGCTTTTTCGGGGGTATCTTTTTTGGTAAAAAAATCCCGGACTCGCTGCCAACGAAAGCACCGCTGGGGTTGATTGTGCCGACACTTGCCGTGACCATTTTTTTGATCATTGAAGGTCTCATGCCAGGTCCGCTGTTGGCATGGGCTATGAAAGGGCTGACAAGTATTGTTGGGAGCTTCCACTAATGTCGGGAATGTTTGAAATTGTCTTGCCGGCGGTCATTCTTATTGGGGGTGCCTTTATTGTGTATGTGATCTCACGGCTGTTGGGTGTGAATAATCGTGTTGAGTCACTTATCACGGTACTTTTTTTAACCGGTACTCTGCTTGCGTTGATTAATAATTTTCTGGATATTCCAGTTTTGTTCTCTAACAACAATGCTGTTTATGGACTTTTTGATCCAGGAGGGATTATTCTCATACCCAGCGCGCTGGGGATTTTTATTATGATTATTTCAATCATCATCACCATCCTGATAACGGTTTTTTCCGGGGAATACTTGGCGAGAGACCCCAGGTACCTGGTGTATTACCCGTTGATTTTACTAACCCAGGCTGGTTTGTTTGGGATGTTTCTATCCAATAATTTGTTCAACCTGTTTCTGCTCACAGAACTTACCACGATTGCCGCTAGTTCTCTAATTGCCTTCCGATTTCATCAGGAGATAGCGATCAAAGCCGGCTTTAAATATCTTATCATGAGCAGTCTGGGCACCATGATGATGTTGTTGGGAATTTACTTTTTTTACCGGAGTAATGGTGACATGCATTTGATACATGTGTTGGAGTCCCCTGACAATTTCACACGCGTTGCCGCAGCATGTTTTTTACTGGGATTTAGCCTGAAGGCGGGTGTTTTTCCTTTGCATACGTGGGTTCCGGATGTTTATGGAAATGCGCCCAGTGCTGTCAGCGGGTTATTGGCGGGGGTGTTTTCGAAAAGCATGTTGTTTATCCTCCCGGTTATTTGTCTGCGGTTGGGAATGACCCGTGAAGAGCTGGGGATGTACTTGATGATTTTTGCCGGTTTTAACATGTTGGTGGGATCAATCCGGATGCTGGGACAGAACCAGCTCAGGCGTTTTCTCTCTTTTTCATCAATCGCTCAAACCGGATATTTGATGTTTGGTCTGGGGATTGGATTTTATTACAATCTAGATCAGGCTTTTTCAGCTGGTTTGTTCCTTTTCTTGGTGATTGCCATGATGAAATGTCTTGCTTTTCTTGCATCCGGGGTTTATCAATTTTATTTAGGATCACAGGATATTGAAAAGATACAAGGCGCTGGTCTCTATATGCCATTGGTAGCGTTGTGTTTTAGCATCGCTTTGGCAGGTTTGGCAGGGATTCCCCTGCTGGCAGGATTCGCAGGAAAATGGATGATCTTCTCTGTGGCTTTAGCAACAGGAGATCTTTTTTCAATCATCGGCCTGGTGGTTTTCCTGATGAGTACACTGATCAGTTTGGGTGGATATCTGCCTGTCATCGTCAAGCAGTATCAATACTCTGATCAGCTCGAAAATGTTTTTGTTGATCAAGCATCCTCTTTAAAGATCTCCCGCTGGATGTTGGTCCCGGTCGCCTTATTAGCGTTAATGGTCGTAATCATTGGGTTCTACCCCGGACCCTGGATTAATTTAGTGGATTATGTGATTCGTTGGATGTTGATATGAACAAGATGCTGTTACTCAGCCCCCCGGTTGCCTTTGCTATCTTTTTTGTTCTCTTGACCTTGGGATATCTATTCATTCAAAGGCAAGCAGCCAAAGGATTAGACCATCCAGAAAAATATTTACCTTATTCTGGTGGTCAAAAGATTCCTCCAATGGAGGTTCGGATGTCTTATAAAGCCTTTTTCAGGCTAGGTCTCTTATTTGGGGTTGTACACGTAGCTGCATTGGTCCTGGCGACAATGCCAATGGTAAAGGATTCCCTTTTTCTTGGATTATTGTATTTGGTAGGCGTCTCGATCAGTGCCATTGTACTCGCAAGGATAAAAAATTAACTGAATACAGGAGTTGATGATTAATGCTTCAAAAGTGGATTGAAAAAACCTATCGCTGGGCTCAAAAAAACTCCTTATGGGTGATTCATTTTAATACCGGTGGCTGCAATGGTTGTGATATTGAAATTTTGGATTTGCTGACACCAAGATATGACGTGGAACGCTTGGGGATTATTGCTGAAGCATCACCCCGACATGCGGATGTTCTGCTCTGCACAGGTCCTGTGACAAAGCAAACAAGTGACGGACTCTGGCAAATTTATTCTCAGATGCCCTCGCCAAAGTGGGTGGTCGCTGTGGGAAGCTGCAGTAACACCGGAGGGGTTTTTCATGGCAGTGATACAGTATTGGGTGGTGTGGATAAGATTTTGCCTGTTGATCTTTATATTCCCGGTTGCCCCTGCCGTCCAGAAGCGATTATCGAGGGCTTGCTTGAATTGAGAGAGAGGATTTCTAATCATGGGTAAGGTCAATATCGACTCCCTACGCTCACTAATTGAATCGCAAACTGGCTGCACATGCGACGTTTATCCCGAAATTGGAAATGACGATACCCTTATCATTCCGCCAGAGCGGCTGCAAGGCGTGGTTGCCCTGTTAAATGATTATTTTGAGGGAATCCATCTTTCTACGATCACTGCCCAGCAGCGTGAAACCCGGGGCAATGCGATTGAGGTAATATATCATTTCTATCAGGACTCAGGGTTTTCGTTGATGATCACCCTTCCAGAACAATCGCCCGAATTGGCTTCGGTCGTGTCGATCATCCCCGGAGCTGATTTCTATGAGCGTGAGGTTGCAGAGATGTTTGGTGTTAAATTTACCGGTCGGGACGAAACACCGCCTTTATTGCTCCCGGAAGATTGGGATCAGGGTCCACCCTTTATTCGAAAAGAGGACAATGATGAATAAAATCTCCATTCCAATTGGGCCGCAACATCCCCTTATAAAAGAACCCCTATCGATGAAAATTGACATCTCGGGTGAGAGGGTCCTTGGCGGATCATTGCGTCTGGGATATGTCCATCGTGGTATTGAGCGGCTGGCACAAACGCGGAACTATGTCAAAAATGTGTATTTGATCGAGCGAGTTTGTGGGATCTGTTCCCATATTCACACCACAACATATTGTCATGCTGTGGAAGCGTTGCTGGACATCATAATACCGCCACGTGCTTATTATCTCCGCGCACTGATGTGTGAATTGGAGCGCATTCACAGCCATTTATTGTGGTTGGGAATCCTGGCAAAACATGTGGGCTTGGATACCATTTTCATGCACACGTGGCATGATCGAGAGCTGGCTTTGGATATTATGGAAGAGATTACAGGGGGACGGGTCTTACATGGGGCTAACCAGGTTGGCGGTGTACGCTTTGATTTGGATAAGACGCATGACGCCATGATCCGCTCAACTGTCCAGAAGCTCAAGACACAGGTCGAAGGTCTTGTGGATGTGATCGAAAATGAGCCAGCCTTGATTGCGCGCACGAAAGGTGTTGCACCTGTCTCAGCAGAAATGATCAGGAAGTATTGCGTGGTTGGGCCGGTGGCACGCGCCTCTGGTGTGGACGTGGATATGCGGCGGGACAATCCACTTCCGCCTTACGATCAACTGGAATTTTCTGTGGTCACTCACCCGGATGGTGATGCCTGGGCACGAACCGTTGTCCGGGCAGAGGAGACGCATGAAAGCCTTAACCTGTGTGAAAGGATCCTCAGTGATTTACCGGATGGTCCGGTGAGCACCCGGGTACCCCGGAATGTTCCAGCGGGTGAGGTTATTATCCGGTCTGAAGCCCCCCGCGGCGAGTTGTTTTATTACCTGCGCAGCGACGGCACGGATAAACCTGCCCGGTTGAAGATACGCACGCCTACCATTCCTGCGCTATGTTTACTTCCAGAGCAGATGTCCGCCATTCAGGTTGCTGATATTCCTGTTGTTATGGCGGGCGTTGATCTTTGTGTGGCTTGTGCGGATCGGTGAGGAGTATTATTTGTGATTGAGGGTTATTTCTATTTGCTTTTATTTCCTGGCCTGGTTTTTCAGGTGATATGCGGACTGGCTTTTGAGTGGCTGGATCGAAAGCTGCTGGCGCTCTTTCAACGGCGTGTTGGACCACCCTGGTATCAGCCCCTGGCGGATATGATCAAGCTTTTTAGCAAAGAGGACATCTTACCAAAAGGAACAAATGATCTTATTGCGAGTCTGCTGCCTTTGATCTCTTTGTGCTCAGTCCTGACGGCTGGATTATACGTGCCGATTGCAGGATTCAGCCCTTACTCATTTGAAGGGGATCTGATTGTGATCTTGTTTTTAATGAGTGTCCCAACATTGGCTTACTACCTGGCCGGTATCGTATCCATAGGAATCTACAGCGTCCTGGGCGGCGGGCGCTCCTTATTGCAATATTTTTCATTTGAAGTCCCCTACCTGATTGCTCTTAGCGGGCCGGCGGTAATGGGGGGATCCTGGTCTGTTGCAGGGATAATGGCTTCCCAATTTACACTGGGTCCATTTATCCTTTTTCAACCTTTGGGTTTCATCCTGGCGATTGTCGGCCTTATTGGAAAGCTCAAGCGGGATCCGCTGGATATCCCCAGTGCAAAATCCGAGGTTGTGGGCGGTTCTCTGACGGAATTCACGGGGTTAAAAATAGCCCTTTGGCACCTGGTGATGAATGTGCAGGCGGTTGTGGGAATCTTTTTGTTGATCAACCTTTATCTCGGTTGGACAAAATTGGCCAATCCAATCATCGCCATCATTGTTTTTATTGTTGAATTTTTAATAATCACTGGTATGCTGAGTGCGGCCAGCGCTGTATTTGCCCGGTTGCGTATTGATCAATTGGCTGGCGTAGGATGGAAAATTCTGGTTCCTCTGGCATTAGCGCAGTTGGCATTCGTCATTTTAATGGGAGTGTGAGGTGGAACAATTGAAGAAACGGCTCAGCCTGTTATCAGCCATTCTTGATGCGTTCATTCAAGCACCAGAGACGGTTGATTATCCTTATGGTCCACTTGAGTTAGCCGATGGGTTCCGTGGTGCAATTGTTTTTGACACAGAAAAATGTATTGGATGTGGGTTATGTGTACGTAACTGTCCGGCAGAGGCGCTGCACTTTGATAAAAAATCACGTGAGGAATACAGGTTAATCCATTATCCAGCACGCTGTGCGTACTGTGCGCAGTGTGAGGATGACTGCCGACATGGGGCGATCTACCATTCTAATCACTTGGTCAGTCCAACCACTAATCCCGAGGGCTTGGTGGTGATATTGCATGAGAAAAAGAAAGAATAAGATTGAATGGCATGGGCAAATGCAAACCGCCCGGTTTACAGCCGGGCGGTGAATATTATTCTTGGCGCGTAACTTACGACCGGCGGCCTTTCCCACGTCCCCCTCGTCGATTGTCATCTGATACTATCGCATTATAAGCATCTTGGGTCATATATTGAGGTTGATATATCTCCCCGGTTTGCTTTTCAAGCGTGGACGTGAAAGCCCGCAGGTGATTTTCTGATCCTTTTAGCAAGTTTTCATAGACTTGGCGAATGGCCTGTTCCTCAATAATTCCCAGGTATTCTTGAAGATCCAGGATGTCGATTTCTTCAATCGCAGCACCGACTTTCAGGGCGTTCCTGAGCGATTGAGCGCCTGTCTCGGTTAATTCATCATAAAGACTCTGTAAATCCGAGTTAACGAATACACCGGCAGGAGAAGTATCAGCAGGATCGGGGATATCGTATCTATCCAGTAGGTTTGCTACCGCATCAGTGTGGGTTTGTTCGCTATTTGCAATATTTTGGAATATTTGCAATCCCCATAGATCGTAGAGTGCGAGGTAAACATCACGCGCTAGTTTTTCTTCTTCACGCATGAAGACCAGGCTGTTGATTTCTGCATCACTCAGGCCGCTGGAATTGATTGAATTTGATTCGGAAGGCAAAGATTCTTTTTTGTCTGTGCTGATTTCTTCAATCGTATCAACGGAAACATCGGACGTTACATCTGTTTCTTCGATGGCAGGTTGCTCTGTTTCAAGTTGTTCTGAGCTGATCTCGGGTGACGTTGGCATGCAAGCTGAAAGGGCCAATACTCCAAGTATGATTGAGCTGATGAATAGTAATTGACGTTTTTGATGATTTTTCATGGTTTTCTCCTAAATTTTAATTAAAACAACAAGTGTGTTTCGGTTTACATGGAAATTATCCCGCGTATTTGTGAATTACTTGTGAAGGAGGTATAGAGAAGCTGTATTAATGGTTTGGGGGATCACCAAACATTTTATTAACTCACAACTGGGTGTAATACATCAACAGAACCATTTTCTCTGGAAGATAGATCATTTCCCCTAAAAATGCACTGTAATTGGTGAAGGAAATTTAAAATGTGTCTAATATTCTGCTTGTTTGATCACGATCCCCTGCGCCCAATCATATTGATCATTGAGGATCATCCTCCCTAACCGGGCGCCATAAGCAACCAGGCGGTCCATCTGGTGGACGCCATCCATTTCAATGTTTTCACGCATATCAATCTGGAAACGCCGAAAGTCCAGATCATTGAAATAAGTTTCAACCAGGTGTACTTGCTCATCATATGCTGATTGTTGAAAAACACCCAGTGCCTTTGCGATCCAATCCCATGCCCATAATTTTGGCACTTGATCGGGCTGGAATGCATAAGGTGCCCTGCCTGTGCCGATGCTGATCAATGTGGTTTCTGCCGGATCCCATCCCAGGCATTCTTTGGCTTCATAGGCAGCAACATAACATGGATTGCCGTAAGACCCTACGCCGCCATCAATGAAGCGGCTATCAACGATTGGAAAATAAGTTGGCACCGTGCAGGAGGCTTGAACGGCTTTCGTCACTAACCAATTTTGATATTCCGGTTTCCAGGGCTTAATGAAACGTGTGCGATTCTCCACAAGGTCATAAGCTGTGATCACAACATCGATTGGAGGCTGATTTCCCCAGAAATCCCCCATTTTGGTCGTCCCAAAGTGAGTTAGCAGCCCATCCTTAAGTGGACCATCAGAATAGCGGTAGCGTGCCAGGGGGAAGAAAAGTTTGCGCAGTGTGGTTGGGAAAATGGTTTGCCCCAACTTTAAATACAGTGAAGTCATTTTGTCGGCGGATATGCCCATACCAATCCCGGCTGCAATAATGGACCCGGTCGAGGTTCCCACTGCCAGTTGGAATAAATCACGGACAGATTTGCCAAGGTGGGTTTCAAGAACAGATAGGGCTTTGGTTACGACCAGCCCGCGTATTCCCCCGCCGTCGATTGCTATTGCTACATTTTTCTTTAGAGGTTTCAAAAAGGACCTCCTTTATGATCCATCATCATTTACCAGATCCTGTTGCAAGAAAAACGCCAATAAGATGGATCGCGAAGAGCTTTTCTAATGAGCAATGGATTTTTTAACCCCCATCATCTGGTTAGAAATAAAATGAATTTAGTGATGGTGTTTTCCACGGGAAAAAATTAGCTTAGAAGCGGATAAACGATCGCAGTAATTTCTTACCAGATCCCTGACAGTAATCGGTAGCGCACCTTCTGAGTGTATGCCTGATATCCCTCCAACTCTTTTCGCAGCATTTTGTCTTCTTTTGCCGTCCTGATGATAAAAAGAATATCAATGATCACGGAGGGGATCAGGGCAAATAATGAACTCAATGCTGGACCAATGCAGGTAAATAGGATCAGAATACCCAAATACATCGGGTGCCTGATATAGCGATAGGGACCGGAAATGACCACTTCTTGACCGCGATCATCCTGGATTCTTGCATAGCGCGAGAGATAGGTGTTAGTTCTCACCGTCCAAAGGATCAATGCCGAGGCGAGGATCAAACCAATCCATCCTACCAGCTGGGCGCTGAGCGGTGCCTTAGACCAGCCAAATCGACCAACATCAAAGCCTGCTGTGATAAACACGGCTGGCAGGAGAACGGTATATATCCCCATGATGACCTTGTCCCAGCGCTTGATATTCTCGGCCATTTGACTTCTTTCCTGTGTCTGTTCTGGATCCTTACGAATCCCCCAAAAGACATAGATAAGAAAATAAATCCCGATAGTCAGGATAAAAGCCCAGGCTTGCGGCCAATTAAATTTACCGGCTGGTAAAAATAAGAGCGCAGCCAGGATTATTAGCAAGATCAGTACCTGGAATACCAATCGAGTGATGTTGTAGTCAGAACTTGTAGTCATGCGATACCTCTTGTATTGAAAGTAAAGGGGTTGTGAAAATGGATTCAGTTCAGAATCGCAGATGATAGAATGCAGGTTATTTATAGGTGAAATTCATGATCCTGATACACATTCCATCAGCTGTTATATTATATCAAACTAGCGTGGAAATTCTTGTGAATGGATCCATACAGACCGGGTGATTATGCAGGCAATCAGACCATTATTGTCCTGCTGTTTCAACCGTATTTGAAGTCTTTTCAGTTTTGCCGTTCCTGGTTAATACGATGCAAATAACACTGACAAGACACAAGACCCCCCAGAAGAGAAATGGTGTGCTTGGTGTAAGGTCAGCCATCCTATTGCCTAAGGGTGGGGAAACCATACTACCGATTCCAGCGAAAATGATAACAAAACCTGTGGCAATACCCGCGTAAGTGGTGTCAACTCCTTTTGTTTTAAGCGCAAGAGTTATCAACAATGCCATCAAACCGTCCCGTGATAGGCCAGCAAGGATTACAGCAACCCATATCGCACCACTGTTCAGAAAATATAGCGATCCAATCCCGAGTGTTGTTAGCGCTGCAGCGTAAATGGACATTTTCTTTCCCGTTCCAAGCCTGTCTGCGATATATGTCATTGGGATCACACACAGCATACTCGCCAGGTGGAAAAAGGATGCGGCGCTATCTGCACTGATCTCATGCCAACCCATGTTGCGTAAGTACAGCGGCAAGTAACCCAGCAAGCCTTGAACCCCTCCGTTGTAGGCCAGAAAAGCAAGGCCGATCAGCCATAAATCTCTAATCTTGATGACATGATTGAATTGCTTCCAGGAAAATTTTTGTGCGGATTTTACTGGGGTCGTCGAACTGGCGGGAGCTGACGGGCTGATCAGCCAGGGGATCAGCATCAAAAGGGCAATCAAGCCATAGAAGAAAAATACATTACGCCAGCCGCCCACCCAGGGTGAAATATAAGTCGCACTTACATTTGAACCAATGAAAAATCCCAGCGCCATGCCAAGCGACACAACACCATTTGCCAGCCCGACCTCTTTTTCATCGAACCAGATCCTTGTGTTTTTAACATTGCTGATTGTGATCAGCGGCAAGCATAGCCCAAGCAAAAAGATTGTGACCATTAGCATCGTGTAATTGTTAGAGAACCCTCGGGAGGCACCGAGTAAACCGGCAGATAAGCACCCGATGATGATGGTGCGTTTTGGACCCAGTTGATCAGCCAGAATGCCGGCGAAAATAGATGAAAAGATGGTTGAGAGCGAACCTATTCCCCATATCAATCCTGCCTGTACCAGGCTTAAGTTCAAATCAACTGATATTTCTGGCAAGAGAACGGCTAGACTCATGGATTGAACAGCCACCACAACGGTATTTGTCAATCCACCCAGGATCAAGATACCCCATTTGATAGCTGTGTTTCTTCTGTTTTTTTTCATAGGGATCTAAAGATGACCTGATTTGATCATCACTTTCTAATAAACCCACCGGGCTTTAGCATGTTCCAGGGAAAATGATGCTGAGGATTGTACTTTCAATGCCTGATTATACAGCATTTGGTCTAAGTTCAAAAAAGGAAAGTTATTAAAATGCTTTTCAGATTCTATGGAATCATGGATTATTAAGGCTGTCATGACCTAAAAATCGATTAGAATTAATTTACTTCCACATTTTGTAAGGAGTTGACATGAAAAAAGTCGCCCGGATTACTGGGGTTGTTATTGTAACAATTGTTGCAGCTTCTTGGCTGTTCATCATCATCGTCAGCATATTTGAAGGGGAAAAACCCACATTTGATTGGGAATCTATGGGTGTAACGGTGCTCAGCCTCTTGACGGTCGTCAGTGCCGTGCTGTCCTGGGTAAAAATGCCTGCCGGCTCATGGATGACACTTGTGGTGGGGGTGTTGTTTTCGATATTTGCAGCCGCCTCGGCAGGTCATAATCACCTCTTCGCAGTTCTCGTTGCTGGTGGGCCACTAATTTTGGCAGCTATTTTGATGATTTTGGGCTTGAAAAAGTCTGAGTGAGGGTTATTTCCCTGTCGCGGAACGGATGACATCCCCTTCATCCTCTCGATATAGAGACCCGTCTTTGCGGAAAATATCATGGAACCATAAGGGGGGTTCCTCCCCATTTGGATAATAATCGGTCCAGGAATAAATCGTCTGCGTTTTACCGCTGACCAACCCCCAGTTGAAACAACTGATGTGCCGTTCTTTAAAGTACGGGAGATGAGTTGAAAAGGTGCATTTGCTGCTTCGGGCAAGATATTCCGTGCAAATAAGAGGTCTTTGGGATTTTCGGAGTTCATCAACGAATTCAGATGTGGTTTCCAGCTCGGAGTAAGAATGGAAGGAAACAATATCACTCATTGCCAGGGTGACGGAATTTAATTTAGTATCGAGCGTCCCGATAAAATAAAACAGACCTGCTGTCAGAGGTTGCTGTGGGTTTGTTGACCTTCCCCAATCGAAGGCTTTTTCTAGTAAGCGTCGGGAAGGCCTTGAGTTAAGATAATGCTGGAGAACCTGTCCCAGGACCTTCAAATTTCGTTTAAATTTATTTTGATTCAACGAGACCAACACGTTATTGCCAGGTTCATTATACATATCCCAGACCACAACGCGCTCGTCCTGACCGAAGGTGGTCATGATATCCACCACATATTCTTCCAAGCGATCCCATTTTGAAGGGTCACGGAGCATGCTTGTCCCTGGCGACTGGACCCATCCTGAGTTGTGTACCCCTGGCTTTGGTGTTGGTTGCTGCCCTAATTTGGGATTATCATGCCAGCAGTCATCAAAGAATACGAAAATGATTTTGATATGATGCCGATCAGCGATATCCAGAAACTGGTGGATACGGCTTTTGAATCCTTCTGCGTCCTGCATCCACAGCAAGTCATGCAGATAAACACGCATGGCGTTGAAGCCCAGATTCTCCGCCCATCCCAGCTCTCGATCAATTGTGTCAGGGTCGAAGGTGTCTGCCTGCCACATTTCCAGCTGGTTGATGGCAGTACTGGGGATGAAATTGGACCCCACCAACCAGGGTGTTTTCGCCTGCCATTGGTTGGCTTTTTCAATTGGCCATTTCTCAAATTTCGTCATCATTTCTCCGTTATGTTTGTATCAAAATCATATCATGTCATTTTGGCACATCTAATCAGTTTCATCTCTCATTAAACCCCGCTGGAAGTCCATAGTGTTACTTTGTTAAGTAAATCCTCCGCCTCCTGCTCGCTGTTAACGTAAGTGCGCAAGAATAGACCTTCAGGCGGCAGCAAGGACAAGATCTTTTCAACATCTGTTGGCTCCACCAGCAAGAAAAGCCCTTTCCCTTTTCTAAGGATCTTGCGATATTGCGGGATATAAGCTTCTGAGTAGGATGGGGCTAAGCCGATTCCAGGTGAGAATTGAATGGCTTTGATCTGGTCAACTTCTAAAAGGATATCAAGGGTGTTCTTCATACAAGCTGGACCGTCTAAATGATAAATGCCATGGCTGCACCATCTTCCCATTTTGTGGACCTCTGGCAAGATGAATGTTTTGAACATTTCTGGAGAAATTACCCCGGAGATGTCGCAGGCAAGCAAACCCGTCCGGCCAGGTGCCCATAATCCCAGCCATGCGATCACACCCCCGTTATGGTTGACGCTCAAAGTCAGCTTGTGCACCTGTTCCATCAGGCTGATCCACACATCTGAGATGAAGTGCAGGCTTTCCTTAACTCTCTGGGGGCTTTCAATCAGGTCCACCGGAAGCCTGTTCATTCCCCGCATGAGTGACAGCACTTCAGCCCCGTTCCCAAGGTCTGGTGGACCGACAAGATAACGTCCATCCGCTCGTTTGATGAACAGCGCCATGATGGCTAACAGCGCTTTCCAGGTTGGATTCCTGTTGGGGACAAAGGACCAGTGCCAATCATCCCAATCCTGGATGACAGGGGAGTGCCTGACTGTTGTTTTTTTGAATTGCATTGGGCAACCCAGGATACCTGACAGAGCCATTGACCCCCAGTTGATGTATGTGATCGGAAGTGCCTCACCAGCGAAGAGGGTGTTTTCAAACCAGGTCACCATCCGCTGGTAATTCGCTTCCGGATCCTTCCACCAGTGTTCAATGGCAGGTGTGTTATCCTCATCGACATTTTCTAAACCTCCCAACCAGGGACCGAGCTGCAGGTCCGGGAAGGGAGGCAGCTTTGAGGATGTTTTTGGTGCCTGAACAGCGATGCAGCATCGGTCAATCACCTCATGGTGCCACCAGGCTTGGATTCTCTGTTGTGCTTTCTCCCAATCAGGTTTATAATACATAGTACAAAGCAAACTCTCTGAAGTATCAATCCATTATTCGGCAATTAAATATTATAACCATGAAAAACTATCTGATTGTTTTATTAGCCTTATTGGCCGTTGAATGGCTTATTGGGATGCTCCGGTTTTCTTTCGAAGTTTTTCACACCATTTTCGAGGTGATCAATATCCCCACTATTTATGCGTATCTCTGGTTGGAATCTAAACCAAGTGTATGGTGGTTTGAGCTTTTAGGGACAGAGCTGATCAATGATGAAGTCGCCCAAGGGATCCTGTTCTTTTTGATGGCAATCATCCAAGCTTTTCTCTTGTATTGGATTCTGAGGCTCTTAGGGGTTTTCAAAAAACAACGACGTGAATTTAAATGACTCATTGTATGGGTAATTTGATTACACATTGTTGAGGCTTTAATGGCTAACGGTGGGTTATATATTCTTAGAAACCTTCTCCACCAGATGAGCTTTGTATTGTCCTTTTTATCACGCTGAAAGCGTGACATACTAATCCCAACTCCCCTTACACGATTCACAATATTTTTTTTGATAGCGTTGGTGTCCTCACCGCGAAGCGTC
>JAYELT010000185.1:0-6666 GCA_034717715.1 Chloroflexota bacterium
ATCATCTTGAACATAATTTTCTACCAAACGGATAAGATAGACACGCATGCCCTCTTTTGGATGAAACGGTTTTTGAAACAAATCTTTCCAAGAAAAACCTAAGTCAAGATTCCTGCCGGGGAGAAGGGGTAGTGTCTTGTCAAGTGGTGTAAATTGAGTTTTGTGCTTCCAAGTTAATTAGTGTTTCATCAAGAATAAAACCATCATTATTTGTGTTCTTTTCAAGCTCAGGATTAAAGAGTTTTTGAATGCCTTCCTTAGCCATATAGCGTCTTCCAGCTCCCAAATCCTCATCAACATTCATCAATTGTGTACCAAGTAACCTGTAAACAGAAGATCGATCTGGAAAAACACCCACAACCCGTTCTCTCCGTCTGATTTCACGGTTCAATCGCTCTAGCGGATTGACCGAGTGAATGGATCGGTGATGTTCTTCTGGAAAGGTCTTGTAGACCAGGATATCCTCTTTTGCCTCCAAAAGCATTTCCGAAGCCTTTGGCCATCGTTTTTGCATGGCACCCGCTAAACGCTCTAAAAACATCTGGGCTGCTCGATAATCCGGTTGTCGGAAAATCAATTTCAGGGCTTCAGCGACTTGCTTTTTATCTTTATGCGCTATCTGCGACAGGACATTTCGCATAAAGTGAACGGTACAGCGTTGCCAGGCTGCTCCCGAAATGACCCGGGACAACGAGGTTACTAGGCCTTTATGAGCGTCACTGATCACTAACATGGCTCTCTCAAGCCCTCTTTCCCTCAAAGACCGTAAGAATTCAGTCCAAAACGCCTCAGATTCGCCTGCACCAAGCTCAAAACCCAGGATATGGCGTTCTCCTTGCTTGTCAACACCGATTGCAATGGCTAAGGATAGGCTCACCACCCGGTGGTTCTCTCTGACCTTCAGCACTACTGCATCCAACCAAATGTAGGGATAGCAGGATTGCAATGGCCGTTCTCTAAATTGTTTCACCATCTCGTTTAGCTCTTCGCAGATCCGAGACACTTTGCTTTTATCTATTCCTGGCAAGCCGAACGCCTTGAATAGCTTTTGCATTTTGCGGGTGCTGATCCCCTGCACATAAGCTTCTTGTACCACCGTTAACAAGGCATCCTCAATCATGCTTCGGCGCTCCAGTATGCTGGGAAAATAACTCCCCTTCCTCAGTTTAGGTATCGCCAGTTCAATCGCTCCAACTCGCGTTTCTAATGTTCTCTTTCGAGTTCCATTGCGTTGGTTTTTACGAGTGTCGCTCCTTTCGTATTTCTCTGCGCCTATCACCTCCTCTGCTTCAAGATCAATCACTTTCTGTCCAAAATATGTTGCTGCTTCTCGGTAAAAATCGAGATCCTCTTGCATCCCTATCTTGCGTAGATAGTTTATCAATGTCATAATATGGTCAGTCATCTTTGTGCCTCCTTTGTTTTGGTTTGTCAACCTTTATGGAAGCACAAGATGACTATTTCGTCAAGAATTTACACCACTATATGAGACTTTACCGGAGAAGGTCAGGGGTTTTTGTGTATTTCTTATAAGCTTCTTGAAATCTAGTCACTGTCTCATCAATCTCCTCCAGGTTAGAGAAATCGAACCTATTCCAAACCTTTCTGGCAAAGACACTATGGGTGCCCTCTACAGCGCCGTTCATCCAGGGCTTTTTCGGAGCGATGAAAAGAGGTGTCACACCTAGATGAAGTAAATACTGAATAAAGGTTGAAATATACCTTTTGCCTCTTCCTGCAGCTGTGAATCCAAAGCCATTATCAATACTGAGCAGATCTGGAAGGGGATAACCCTTCCAATCATGGGTAAATGTGTCTAAAATTGTCTCTGTGCCCTGGTTTGGCACCCTGTGGATCAGTCTGAGCGTAAATGGCTTCTTGTAAACACGAGTAAAAAAGTGGATAGGGGCTGTCTGACCATGAATATATTTCTTTCCTAAAAAGTCGGCTTCCTCCTGAATTTCTCCCAGAGAAGTTATCGCTTTAATGGGATAATTTTGTTCTTTGACCGCTTTCAGAGGATTTCTTCTACTCATCGGAAAATTATGAGATATAACCCGATTGACATAGCTCTTATTCAATTGGGGTTCATTTGGGAATCTCCGCTCATACTCATCAATTATTTTACCAGCGCCATAAAAGAAATCACGCTCTTCAAGGTCCGATCTTATCGTGATCAGACGCTCCTCCTCTCGTTTGGTATGTGTTCTTCTCTTTCCTTTCGGCCATCCCCGATGATCGATGATCTTGACCTTTGGATCCTTCGTCCATCTATGGACAAAGTTCCAGGACATGCCTAGCTTTCTTGCTATTTCAGATTTGTTAAGGTGCTGGTCGAAATAAAGTTTTCGTACTAAATGACGTTTTCTGAGCAGAGTCTCTTTATCATACATATCAGTTTTTCTCCAGTTTTTTCTGATATGAAGATATTAACGTTTATTTGAGACTCAACAGTTGGCATCTCAGGCATACGTTGTAACGAGGATATAATCCACAGCCTTCTGTACTTGAGAAGCAGCTTTGATAACCAATCCCTTGTCGTCTTTGAAAGTTTTGAGCCAGCTCTTGATGTAAGAATTGTTGTTAACATCTAATTTTAATGTGCTGATATTGGTCATCGCTGAGAGGAATGATGCGCCCATCTCAGCAATCAATCCTCTTTCAGAAGTTGAAGCCAACATTCGGGACGTAAGTTGAACATGGGCACTTGTTTTTGATATTCCCGGTAGGCATCGCCGAATTTGATGATGGCTTCGGGTTCCTCGATGAACTTGATCATAGCCAGCATGATAAGTATTTCCAGCGTGGCGAGGATGAGGATGAAGGTTGGCGAGCCAAGTATCAAGGCAACTGACAAGGGGAAGAAAAGTAAGGCGAAGTGCATGGGGTGGCGCATACATTCCCAAAACCCTGTGGTGACGAGTGTATCGGTCTCCATGCGGGGAATGTCGCCTTCACGCCCCATTTTGGCTAAGGCGCGCCCGGTATTGCGGCTGGCGCGTACAACCAGGCGCAACATTAGAATTCCCACTATCAACGTTACTAGATGAAAGAAGAGATTGGTAAACAGCGCGGGGAACCATTGTAAGTCCAGCCAGATGCCCAGCGCACTCCCACCAAATAGGAAAATTATCCAGATCAATATTCGAAATATCATAATTTTATTGTGTACTCCTTGAAATCTTGTTGCTTGCTTTCACTACATTATAAAACCACAAAGAGTGAAACATGTCCACTCTTTTGATATGCCTGAAATGAGTATCTCAGGCATAGGTTGTACCGAGGATGTAACTCACAGCTTTCTGAGCCTGTGAAGAGGCTTTTATAACTATGTTCTTTCCGGCCAGTTCGGGAGTACTGATACCTGTCATCGCTGCCAGGAATGATGCGCCCATCTCGGCAACCAGTTCTTCCTTGGTATATTTGATCGTACTGGTGCGGGAGGCTTTGGCAACCCTTTCTCGCTTGAGGTGGGTAATGTCTCCGGTGGAGTGGATCAATTCATGGGACAAAGTGGCTGGTGGCTAAACTCGCAAGAACCTTATTCCTGCTGCCAACAAAAAAGATTTGAAGGACGGAAAAGGGAATAAACCAAAAGCGTTCTGCTCTCGTGGAAGTCAAAACAATAACAGTGCAAACTTCACCAACCGCTGAATGACTGCGGGAAATAAACAAATTTCCCAATCACTTAGGAACTGTATATTGGCATGGGGGTTTAGAGTTTATCTTCCATGCGCCACGTAAATATCCCTCTCGATCATCTCGCCGTTTTCAAAATAATGATGGGTGAAATAGATGTTCCCCTCGCTGTCCACCGAGGATTCTCCAGCGAATTGTGAGAGGATCAATTCCGGTGCACCCCAGGTTTTACCTTGCCATGTTGAGCCTGGGTATTCCTCTATCCTGACTATTTGCTTTCAGCTTCAATCCGCATCAGAATTTGTGCGACCAAGTCATCAAAAAGATGATCGCGCACCCAGTCTTTTTGAGATCGGTCTAACACCTCTCCAAGACCCGCTACAATATGCCTTATATCCACATGATCCTTTATGTATTTCAAGAGATACGCTAAATATTCAGGTAGTTTTTTTCCGGTTCGTTCCACGACAAGCTCTTCCCTGATCGGAGCTATTTGTTTGAGCAGCCACCAGGTGTCATATAAATCTCGGTTAGCCATTTGCCGCCGGTCGGTAACCGCACATAATTTATGCGCAAACATGGTTGCCAGGTCAAGTGTCCGAACTGTAATCCCAAGGAAATCCTTCAGCGCATATTGATCTGGGAAATCCCTCTTACTGATCTCAATCTTGATATTTTGCAATCCCTTTTCATGGTTGCCCGACCAAAACCAGGTAAAGCGTTTGTCTGTATATTCCCGCACAGTGACGTATTTAGAAAAGATTTGTCGAAGCATATCAGGATCGAAATCTGATACTTCAACACCGGAGAGCAAACTGAAATCCAAGTCCGTTGAAAATAGCGGTAGGTTATAGAATAAGTAGAGGCAAGTCCCGCCCTTAAAGGTAAGTTGAGCCTGCAAAGTAGGGTTTTGGTAAATATCTCTGAGGATGTTTTTTAGCAGGATTTCATGTTTTGCCCGGTCAAGCATGTCTAATCCTCTTCTTGAATGACAGTAATATTTTTCTTGATTCGATTTTGAAGAGCTGTATTCCCATAAAGCGTTGAAAGCTGCTCCAATTTTTCAGGATTTGCATTGCTTAAATGCTCAAACACAAAGCAAGGAACCAAATAGGAAGTATCACAGATCGCGCGTTCAAGGTTGGCAATCCAGTACCCCTCAACTTTTTCTATACCTTGTTGATTCAGCAAGACGGCATTTTTAAGTTGGTGATATACAAAAACCTGACCTCCAACTTCAAGACGTTTACTGGCCTGTGCCATGAGATGTATCTCGCTTGAGTATTGAAACAACACACCATGGTAGGCTAATGCAGTAGTAAAAGAAACATAGGCTGGCGGGAACAATTTTACCCCTGCTTCAAATGGGGAATAATCTTCTGAAATTGCATACACCCCCCGCTGGATGCTGTACAAACGCTTTGTACGAACATAATATTTTATAGATTCCCAAAGCTTAGAGCGGTCTGGCACTTGCCATAAAACAGCCAAATCATCCACCGTAAATACAGTCTGGAACGCCGTAAGAAGGATTTCTGTTTTTGTCTTCATTTGTGGTTATAAATTTACCATAAATAAGGACGATCTGCAATAATACTACCCTGCTGGCTTTAATCTTTTACTAAAACCACCGTGGTCCAAAACGCTGATCTTTTGAGCTTTCAGCATTTGCCAGATAAACCTCAAAAGATTCCATCTGGATCGGCCAGATTTGACCAATCTTGAAATCTTCCAACATTCCATTTCTCAGTAGACGACGAAGGTATTGCAGGCTGCTGCTGAATACAGTGGCTACAGCCTGAAATATCTTAGCTGTTTGCTACGGTGTGGAAAGCTATCAGGTCCAAGAGTGTTTGTGGGGAATAAACTAATTTGCCAATCACCTCGGAACTGTATATTAGCATGGGGATTTTGAGTTTATCTTCGATGCGCCGCGTAAATATCACCCTCGATCATCTCGCCATTTTCAAAATAATGATGGGTGAAATAGATGTTCCCCTCGCTGTCCACCGAGGATTCTCCGGCGAATTGTGAGAGGATCAATTCCGGTGCACCCCAGGTTTTACCCTGCCATGTTGAGCGGAAGATGGCCGGTGTGCCGTTATACGTGCGGGTGAACCAGAGTTCGGTTCCATCCGGTGAGATGTCGGGCCAGCCCTCGTTTTCCTCAGTGTTAACCGCTTCGATGTTCACCGGGTCAGACCAGGTGTCTCCCTTGCCAGCAGGTCAATGTCTTTTGTCGTTCGCGCACGTTCACCCAAACGGAGTTGCAGTGCAAAGCCTCCTTTGAATACCCAATGATCTGGTTGATCTTGGAATAATCGTGCCAAGAAGCGGTCGAATACCACCAGCTTCCTTAAACGAGATAAAGGCATACCTGTTTCCTCGTTGGTGGATCAGATCCGGGTATTTAGTGCCTGGCGGAAAGCAGCGCTTGTTTTGTGCTTCATTGTTCTCCTTCTTTCTCGAATTCAGCCAGCAGCTTTTTGAAACGCCCCCCACGCCTTTCAGCATGATCCCAGAGCATCTCCATTGTCACCATTCCCTGTTGAACATCGCGGATAGAATGATTCATTCTTTGTGACCGCTTCCAGATCAGCTATGACCTGTTTTATGATTTCATCAATGCTTTTCTGAACCGTGCCTAACTCAGCTTTCATCATGGTCTGAAAGGTATCGTTGTTTACATGAGAATGACGTTCTTCGGCAAATAAACTAGCCCAAACAATTGTCGAATCAAAAAAGCGTCTTCCGAGACGCTCTTATTAGTTTTAAGAGATCAATGCTGTTATAAGTCTATGTCTAAATCACCGAAATCGCTGTCGAGATCTTCCTCATCTTCTATCTCAGGGTCAATCCGAACCCATAAGATCAGCAAATTACCATTTTCTGAATCAACGGTGCGAGCTGCTACGATGGGCACTTCTTTTTTCATGCCAATGGGGTCCCGGTATTCGAGGTACATTGTTGACTTATTTCTCCAGGCTTTATGACACCTTTCAAGGAGGGCTTCTCCATTGAAAGTGC
>JAYELT010000186.1:0-9110 GCA_034717715.1 Chloroflexota bacterium
CCGTCTCCCTTGAGGAAATCAAAGAAGCACAACGCAGCTTGAATGATCGCCCCAGGGCTGTCTTAGACTATTTGAAACCAGATGAAGTGTTTAATAATTTTGTTGCACTAAAAGTCTGAAACCACATATAAAATAACATACTATACGAAATCGTTAATAATTTAGAATATCGATTCATATTTATCTTGCGTACGAATGGACTAATATTCTGAGTGTTTTCCCAATTATCATCAAATCCTGATAAGATTATTCAGTGACTGCTCAAATTGAAATTAGCAATCTTTACTATAGACCGGCATCTCTCCCACCAGAGCAACCGGATATTTTACGTGGTATTTCATTGAGAATTGAAGAAGGGGCATTTATCGCTGTTGTTGGTGAAAACGGCTCGGGGAAAACGACTCTCATTAAGCATATCAACGGTTTGCTCCTCCCTTCAAAGGGGCGTGTTTGTGTCGAGGGAATGGATACAAAAGATCCTCAGAATGTCAGAAGCCTCCGGGCTAAAGTGGGTCTGGTTTTCCAAAATCCAGCATATCAAATTGTCGCTTCCACCGTGGAAGAGGACATCGCATTTGGATTGGAAAATCTGAACCTCGCATCCAAAACAATCCAATTGATAGTGTCGGAACAATTAATTTCTGCTGGCTTGTTTGAAGAAGCATCACACCCCCCTCACCTCCTATCAGATGGTCAAATACAAGGGTTAGCACTTGCAGGCGTTTTAGCCCGTCAACCATCAGTGATCTTGTTTGATGAACCGACTTCCATGTTGGATCCCCTATCTCGATCTAACCTAATTACCAGGATTCTAGATCTAAAACAAAAGGGCATCACAATCATATATGTTACTCACCATATGGAGGAAGCAGTTAAAGCTGATCGTGTCATTGTTATGAAGCAAGGTCAAGTATTGTTGGAAGGTTCTCCACACGAAATCTTTGTCAAGAATGATATACTATACGAAATAGGCCTTGAAGTTCCGGCAACACTCAAAATAGCAAAAGGGTTTCGATCGCTTGGATGGGGAATTCCACCATCCGTTATAACACCGGACGCCCTAATAAAAGCCCTTCCAAAATACAATGGACATGCCAGTGTTTCTCAAGTGAACCCTTTCATTGAACCAGCAGAAAAAATCATTAACTTTTGTGATGTCGAATATACGTACATGGCAGGTTCTCCCCTCGCCAAAGCAGCACTCAGAGGTGTAAATCTTGATATCTTTGGGCAAAGTGTGCACGGGATTGCGGGAAGCAATGGCAGTGGGAAATCCACCCTACTCCAGCATATTAACGGTATTCTCCGCCCATCAAATGGACACTTAAGCGTTGGCCAGTTTGTTCTTGAAAACAACGAAACGTCTTTACGTGAGATCATTGAGCATGTGGGTCTTGTCTTTCAAAATCCAGAGACTCAATTTTTTGAAGTGTTTGTCGGTGATGAAGTTGCTTATGGACCAAAACAATTTAATATGGGTGACTTAAGAGAACGGGTTCGCAGTGCCATGGCGCTTGTAAGCCTTGACTTCGAAACATATAAAGATCGTCGCTTAGAGACTTTAAGTGGTGGTGAAAAACGTAAAGTGGCTCTGTCTTCTACATTAATCCTGGATCAGGACATCCTGCTCTTCGATGAGCCAACAGCAGGCATGGACCCACATGCCCGAGATGATCTGCTGACATTATTTAGACATTTGAAAGATCAGGGAAAAACAATCGTGATTGCCAGCCACCGTATGGAAGAATTGGCTGAAGTAACAAATCAGTTATCCATTATGCGTGATGGTCAGGTAGAGAAAACTGGACCAAGCCATGACATCTTAAATTCAGAAAATCTGAAACAGGCAGGGTTAGAACCGCCATTAGCTGTGTGCATCTCTAAGCAGTTGATAAAAAACGGCTGGCCAATCGCAGGGAAAAACACAACAACCGCTAAACGGTTGATACGGACAATCCAAGAGGTGACTCAATGAGCAGTCGCTTTGAATTTCTTGGGAACACAGACATAGCGCAATATATTCCTAGAGCGTCCTGGTTTCACCATAGAGATCCCCGTGCGCGCCTACTTTCTTTTACTGCAATTTTCTTTTCAGTTGTATTTGCGCCTGATATTTCGGGTTTGGGCATCGGTTTTATTTGTGTCATATTGATCTACTGCTTTGCCAGCCTCCCCATAAAATCTACGCTAAAAATGATACGTCGTGCGCTGCCATTTATCATTCTCCTGGCGATTATACAAATTCTCTTTTCAAAACCAAGTGATATAGCGATCACATATTGGAGCATTTTGGGTTTTAAGATCACTCATCATGCTGTAATGGATGCTTTGATCCTGGTTTGCCGCTTCCTTGTGTTGATCTCTCTCATCAACGCACTGGTGATGAGTATATCCACATCGCAGGTTACCGCTGCGTTATTTCATTTGCTTAAACCTTTTGAAGTTATAGGTTTTCCTGTTAATGATTTCACAATGGTTGTGCAAATCACCCTTCGGTATCTCCCTTTGGTGGCTCAACTTGCAGAAAAAACAGCCAAAGCCCAGGCAGCGCGTGGTGGTGATTGGGAACAGAAAGGCTTTAACCCTATTCGGCAAGCTAAACGCGTCCTTCCCTTGATTGTCCCTTTGATGGTGAGCAGTCTTAGACGCGCAGAAACCATGGCTTTAGCCATGGAATCCAGAGGTTTTAATGCTTCTGAACATCGAAGCAGTTTTTACATACTTAATTTCAGTTGGTGGGATGTTCTCCTTTTAATCATGGCAATTGCCATGGCAAAGTTAACCTTCTTTATTAGCAAGATCTTTTAAAGGTTTGCGCCTTCCTTTTTCTTCCCCCAATCAATTTGCTGCCAGATACTGACGACAGCCATAACCAGGATGGCTGATGCTGCGGCTTCTGGCAAACCATTTGCAAGGATAATCACCGGCATCGCTTGCCAGGGGACATATCCCAAAAGACCGATCATTCCCAGAACAAGGGCTGTATTGGTCAAACTGCCCCCAATTCCGGCGGCTATTAGGGCTGGGATCTTCCACCGCTTCAAACTACAGTAGATCAACCACGAGACTGGACCAATGAACAAACGAGGTAAGATGGATAATAATGGATTGGTAAACCAAACATCTGTAGGTCCTGTTGGAGCTACTGCTGCCTGGATCAGGCTGAAAACTCCGAAAATAAACCCGATCGCCAGACCAACAACAGGTCCCTCCAGCACCGCCCCAATAATGACAGGTGCCTGCATAATGGTTAGAGAAGCTCCCGAGATCCAGGGGATGAAACCTAACCTTGTGACGCCTAAAAAGATTGATATTGCGCTCAAAACGCCAGTGATTACAATTTTTCTTGTTCTTTGGTGGATCATGGCTCTCCATTAATCAACTATTGAGTTGAATGAATTATACTCTCTAAAAATCCTATACACGTGGTCATAAAATACAAAATTTTATACAGGTTTGGTATATAAATGAATATTCGATGATCAAACAACGCATTTTATCCATGCAGGTTGATTGATGCTATAATTATCCTGATTGAAAAATCAATAGGAAAAAATTGAACAATAAAACAATTTGGAGGTAATTGATGAAAATCGCTTTTATTACTGATGACGGAAAGACGATCAGCCGCCACTTTGGCCGGGCAGGTCAATACTTGGTCGTGGAATTAGCTGAGGGTCAGATCCTAAAGCGAGAGATGCGAGATAAACTAGGGCATAATCAGTATGTTAAAAAAGACAAAGATGTTGATCACACACAGGGAAGTGGTATGGATGCAGCATCACATCGCAAACATGGAAGCATGGTAGAAGTCATCCAGGATTGCGACGTTCTGATCTGTGGCGGCATGGGTAGAGGTGCTTACCAGAGTATGCAATCGTTTGGTATCAAGCCTTTTGTTACTGATCACCTGGATATCAAAGAAGCACTTCAGGCATATCTGGAAGACAAGCTGACTGATCAGACTGAAAAGTTACACTAATCTTATAAAATTTTCCAGATTTCTAACCCACCCCACTATTTAACTTACGAAAGCATCGAAATAATTGTGGTGTTCTTATTTTAAGAGTGAGCCTTTGATGGTAATAGAATTTCTGTAAATTGCCATTATGATTCAAATTATTCTCATCTTATACTTCGGTACAGAAATTTATTGCTTACTCGATATGAACCTCTACTACTAATAAATGGTAGAATGAAAAAAATAAATTGTCTATCTAACCGCTTTCTCAATATCCAGCAGTTTCTAACTTGATATGACAAATGATCTAATTGTCCCGGAAGACCAAGAAAAACAAAATATGCTGCAGACGGGAGTTCATCATGCGCACAGTCGCAACCCTGTCGTCTCCTATCTGGCGAGTTTGGGCAGCAAAGACAGCCGGCGTGTGCAAAAAACAGCCCTTGATCAAATTGCAGCAGCGCTCTCAAACGGCAGCATCAAAGATTGTATGCAGTTTCCCTGGGAACAACTGGATTATGGGATGGTTACCGCAATCAAGGCCTGGTTAGATTCCAAATATGCTCCTGCAACAGTCAATCGTTATTTATGTGCCGTTCGGCGTGTCATCAAGGAAGCCTGGCGACATCATTTGATCACTGCAGAAGAATACCAACGGGCAACAGATGTACAATCAGTAACCGCACAGCGATTGCCAACGGGTCGGGAATTGGAAAATGAGGAGATTAGAAAATTAATCGAAGTATGTCTCCATGATGAAACTAATCCCATCCTTGGTATTCGAGATGCGGCGATAATTAGCCTGATGTATTCATCTGGCTTGCGTCGGGCAGAGGTTGTTGCGCTGGATGTCGATGATTTAAATAAAAAAAGGGGTGAATTACGTGTCATTGGTAAACGAAACAAAGAACGCAAAGCTTTCTTGGCAAAAGGTGCGGTAAGGGCAGTAGAAAAATGGCTTGAAATGCGTGGTGTGATGCCTGGCCCATTATTTTATTCCGTCAACAAGGGTGGAAGAATTGTACGAATTCGTAATGAGAGGATTTCAGCAGCACAAAAAAAACTAGGGGTGAAACCCAAACAAATTGATGCAAGATTAAGTGACCAGACTATCTACCACCTGATCGATAAGCGAGCCTTACAGGCTGGATTAAGGCAAAAAGCGACCCCTCATGACCTGCGCAGGACCTTTGTGAGTGATTTATTGGACGTTGGGGTTGACCTTGCAACTGTCTCAAAGATGGCTGGTCATGAAGATACCAATACAACTAAACGTTATGATAGGCGATCGTCGAAAGTCATGCAAGAAGCTGTTGAAAAACTAGATGTCCCCTACCCTGAGGAATAAGTGGAATTTAATTGCCTAACAAAAAAGCCAACTCACTGACGAAAAATAAATTACGAAATACCCAATAATCTCTGATCAAACCCACCATTTTATTAAAATACCCCCATCATTACTTGACAGAAAATAAGTCTTATCCTAAGATATGGCCATCCATAAACCATCCAAATGGATGGTATTCAGATGTTAAGGAGCGCAATATGCCAGATACAGAGAAAATCACGATAAATATCGGCAGTGTGGACCTTGGACGTGTTGATTTGCTCGTTCAGGAAGGTTTCTATTCAAGCCGTTCTGATTTTATTCGAACAGCAATCCGTAACCAGCTGGAAAGACAGAAAACAGCTGTGGATTCCATCACGACAAGAAAATCAATGGTTATTGGAACATTGAGTTATACTCGCAGTGATTTGGAAAAGAAGCGAGAGGTGAATGAGATGATCAATGTAAAAGTTATAGGGATGTTCATCTTAGCAGACGATGTCACACCGAATCTTGCTCTCGACACGATCCAATCTGTGACAGTACGGGGTGTATTTAAGGCACCTGAAGATGTTAAACAAGCACTATCAGAACGACTCCACTAAACCCCATAGATAGGGTCAATCTTTACTCAATGAACATATAAGGAAAACAAAAAGTAAAAATTAATAATGGAAAAGAAAACACTGCCGCCGCGATCTGATGTCCCAATATATGAAATGTGGGATCTCGATAGCATTTTTTCGGATTTTGACGCATGGAAAATGGCTAAGAATGAGGTGAATTTCAATATAACCCCATTAACTGAATATAAGGGGAAAATTTCTGATGGGCCTAAAACACTTGGTGATTTTCTGTCTTTATACGAAAAAACATTGCGGAAAGCCTTGTTGGTTTATGTCTATGGCAGTTTAGCGAGTTCTGTCGACACAACCGATCAGGAAGCGCTTGCATGGGCTGGACAGGGACAAAGTGTCTTTGTGCAGTTGAATGCTGCCACATCGTTCTTAAATCCTGAATTAATGGATATTGGACTAGATACATTACGAAGCTGGATGAAGCAAGACGACCGATTAGCGCATTTAGGTCATTTTGTTGATGAGTTAGAACATGAGAAACAGCATGTTCGATCAAATGATGTGGAACAGGTTTTAGCTCTCGCTGGTGAACCCCTGAATGATTTTATTAAGGCTTATACAGCCATCACCAACGCTGATCTGCAATTTGATGATGCTGTTGACGAAAATGGCACCTCAATGGAAGTTGGACAAAGCAGCATAAATTCTCTGATCACACATGAAAACCGGAGAATTCGCCAAACAGCTTTCGATAATTATGCTGATGGTTACATATCGTATAAAAATACCATCGCATCCATTCAAATTGGTGCTATTCACAAGGATATTTTTAACGCACGTACACATCATTACAGCTCTTCACTGGAAGCATCATTGAATCCAAATAACATTCCTCCTGCAGTTTTTCACGCCTTAATCGAAACTTTTAAGAAGAACCTGTCCACCTGGCATCGGTATTGGCGTGTGCGCAGGAAAGCGCTTGGTTACGAGGATTTCCAAGTATATGATATCAAAGCTCCCCTTTCGTCTGAATCTCCTGTCATTCCCTTTGAGAAGGCTGTGGAATGGATTTGTGAAGGGATGTCGCCATTGGGAGAAGAATATGTCAGCATAATTCGCACCGGAGCGCTTAAAGATCGATGGATCGACAGGGCACGTAACCGTGGTAAAAGACAGGGAGCATTTTCAAGCGGTGTTTATGATACGCATCCCTTTATTATGATGAGTTATGCTGATGATGTCTTCAGCATGAGTACTCTTGCGCATGAGTTGGGACACTCGATGCATTCTTATTACACAACACACTCCCAGCCCTTTGTATACAGCCATTATTCCTTGTTCGTTGCAGAAGTAGCAAGCAATTTTCATCAGGCAATGGTCCGGGATCACCTGTTGAATTCACAACATGATCCGGCATTCCAATTGGCTTTGATTGAAGAAGCGATGTCGAATTTCCATCGTTATTTCTCCATCATGCCTACTTTGGCTCGATGGGAGCTGGAAGTGCATGAGCGCGCAGAAGCAGGGAAGCCACTTACTGCTGATATTATGAGTGAACTCTGTGCTGATTATTTTTCAGAAGGATATGGCAATGACGTGCTATTTGATAAAGATAGAATTGGTATTACATGGGCACAATTTCAGCATATGTATATGAATTTCTATGTGTATCAATATGCAACTGGTATATCTGCAGCACATGCGCTTGCGAAACGTGTGAAAGAAGGTAGCCAGGAGGATGTCGATCGGTATCTCGCGTTTCTAAGCGCAGGTGGGTCGGTTTATCCATTGGATGCACTCAAATCGGCTGGCGTTGACATGACAAAACCTGAACCCGTCGAGAAAGCATTTGAAGTTATGGCTGGGTATGTGGATCGTTTAGAAGCACTTGTAGATGATGAAGATCTAAGGAATTAATACCTCAGAATGCTAATGGAGAGGTGTCGAGTGGACACCCTGAAAGGCTACATTTCAAATAATTAATCACCTTCAAGCTATTGCAATCCTGTTAGCTGGGAGGATTTTTCCCAGAGTTGATTTGCTAAATCAGCATTTTTTGATTTGCGGCTGGAAGATTTTGGGGCACAATCTTTGAAATAAAAACCCTTTGAGGTATCAATATCCGGTTCCCCTGCAAGGTATAATAACGTTTGAGCTGGAACATCAGGTGAAGTCCCCTTTTCACGACGCTTTCTCCATATCAAGTGAGATACACCTCTTCTGCCTTTGGACGCGATAGCCGTGTTGACCAGACCTGGATCCAATGCAAACGCAATGACTTTGTCAAATCTGCGATTGAACTCATAGGTGAATAACACATTGCATAATTTTGAACGTTTATATGCCAAAATTCCAATATATGGCCAGGGGTTGGTTATTCGGTTAAGGTTAAGGGGTGTTGTGTAATGAGAGTAGGAACTGACAGAAATGATCCTGCCGGTGTCTGACCTGGTCAACAAGGAGGATAATCCATGCGTAAGGAGAAAACCAGCCAGGTGATTGACTGCAAATGTCATCTCAATTCCGTCGATTGACTTTTGTTTTTTTTCAAGGTAAACACCCGCATTATTGATCAATACATCGAGATGTGAATATCCATATCTTTTAAGAAGATTCGGGATTTCCATAACCAGTTTACGTACTTCTTTCTGAATGGATAGGTCAGCTAGCAAAAAGTTTATTGTCCCATCTGGGTATGTATTTTTGATTGCAGTTCTGGCTTGTTCATTTCGATATTGTGATCGTCCGATACCAATAACGAATGCACCGGATTTCACAAAAAGATAAGCTGCAGCTAATCCAATACCAGAGGTTGCACCAGTGATAACAACGGTTTTACCAGTTAGGTTATACGACATTTATGCCTCTCTATCCAAGCTAAGATATCCTGGAATTTCACTAGCCGAAGTAGATTATAATACCGTATGTTCAAGCTGCAATAAGGTAAAGTCATGACGAGACCATCTTACACCATCATCACTGGGTGATTGGGAGGTTTGGGAAGCGCGTTCACCCTCGAATGTGCGCAACACCGTCGAAACCTGATTTTAATCGATAGGTACCCATCCTGTGGTGAGTTGATTGATTTTCTACAACTACAATACAAGATCAACATCTGATATTTCTCCTGTGACCTCTCAAATTATCAGTCTCGATCTGAGTTGATTCGCCAACTTCATCAAGAGAGATTTTTGTACAATGGGTTGATCAACGTGGTTGGTCAGGAGATCGAAGGAAAGTTCCT
>JAYELT010000186.1:9210-13664 GCA_034717715.1 Chloroflexota bacterium
GATATTTCTCCTGTGACCTCTCAAATTATCAGTCTCGATCTGAGTTGATTCGCCAACTTCATCAAGAGAGATTTTTGTACAATGGGTTGATCAACGTGGTTGGTCAGGAGATCGAAGGAAAGTTCCTGGACTTTCTAATAAAATCATGGTTTGGATCAATCGTCTCGTACCGGAACATTGGACAGCTGCCTATCTTGATCTACGGTAGGCAAAAAGACAAGAGAAGTTCAACTTATGGCAAATGATTAAAAAAAATAACTAAAAGTAGGTTTTGTCATGCACTTCCTCATCTCTTTTTTCCCGTTTCTTTTGTTCAACGAAAAAGCGTTTATACTTAGTACAAAAATACTCGAGTCTTTATTATCCAGCAAATAAATACCTATGAACTATATCACTTTCACGAACAACACATTTAAATAAACTCAAGAAAGGATCTTAAGATGGATGCCATACTCTATTTTGTTATTTTGTTTGTGCTTTTCATGGCTGTTTGGATCGTGAGCATGCTAATCAACCGTTCCATCAGCAAGAAAAAGTTGAAAGGCTTTAAGAATTATATCCACGAGAGTATTCCGGATATTGACCATGAGAATATTGAGCATTTATTTGCAAAACAAAAAAGTAAACAGGTGCGTCCAGATATAATGCTGTTGATCAATGAAGAACGACAAAACATATTTTTAATTCTTGACAATAAAACATCGGGCATTACTCATGAAAGTTATGCTTATAAAGAATTGGCGGATGTCAATTCAACGAATCAAATCATTGGCAGGGGATTCCTTCCCAAAACATATAGCTATGAAGAGACACTGCAATTGTCTTTTTCAGATGGAGAATCTTATCAACTGATATTAGAGAATATTTCTAACAAACAGGGAACAGACCAGGGAGCGGATGTTGTTCGTGAAATATTTACCCCTTGGCGGAGGAAGTTGGATCAGGTCATCAAGGAAAACAAAGCACAAGTTCATCCGTAATTGGGAAGGAGAAGAAATTATTTTTCAAATAAAATTTTTTCCATTAGCCTGCTCGAGATTATTGAATTTAGTTATAAAACTACCGCATAATTCAGGATATTTTAAGCTCGAACGCACTTGATCAAATGAATTCAACTGGGTTCTCGATTTTTAAGAAGATTAACTTGCACAAAACCAAGAATCTCGACTATACTTATTATTAGAGTTAACACATTCAATCCTAATCTATCTAAGAAGGAGTAGACATGAAACGAATATCTTATATTTTGATTGCCCTCTTCGTGGTTGCCAGCCTTAGCTTGGCTGGTTGCAAAGGTGAAGCAGAACTGGGAACCGAAGAGAACCCGCTCATCTGGGCCCTGGTGCCCTCTGGTGAGTCTGACACAGTCCTGGCAGGTTTTGATACAGTTACGGACATCATCTATGATGAAACAGGCATTGTGATTGATGCCTTCGTTGCTACCGAATATGCTGGTGTGATCGAAGCCCTCTCAGCTGATCCACCCAAAGCACACATCGCCTCACTGGCGACCTTTGCCTACATTGTCGCAGCTGAACGTGGCGTTGCGGAAGTCGAATTAGTTTCTGTGCGTTATGGCAGCCCATCCTACACAGGCCAAATTTTTGTCCGTGCTGACAGCGGCATCACCTCTGTTGATCAGTTAGCAGGCAAGACTTTCTGCCGTCCTGACGTATTAAGCACCTCCGGATGGATCATCCCCAGCATTACCATGCAATCTTACGGTATTGATCCGGACACCGATTTGGCTGAAATAGTCGATGCGGGATCCCATGACGCAGCTGTTGCTGGTGTTTATAATGGCGATTGCGATGCTGGCTCATCCTATGTAGATGCACGATCCAATCTGGAAGAGGATTACGCGGATATTATGGAAGTGATCCAGGTAATTGATATTTCTGTAGACATCCCCAATGATGGTGTGCAATATCATCCAGATGTTTCTCGAGAACTCCGCGATCAAATCAACGCTGCCCTTATCGCTATGCCTGAGACAGAAGCAGGTGCTGAAGCACTTGACATGGCTTATGAGTGGAATGAACTGATGCCCAAAGGTGATGAGTTCTATGATCCCTTCCGTCAGATCCTCGATGCAGCAGGTGTCAATGTCGAAGACTTTTTAGGAGAATAATTTAAGTCTTTGATAATATTCTCAAAGGGGGGCTGTTAAAACCAGCCCCCCCAAATATTTTAATTAAGGGGATGATTCACAAGAAGCGAGGAAACTAACGATATGCTTGAAATTCGCAACTTAACAAAAATTTACGAAGACGGAACGTTAGCTGTCGATAATGTGAGTTTCACCGTCCCTGACGGTGAATTTTTGATTATCATTGGCTTGTCTGGTTCTGGCAAGTCCACACTATTACGGTGCATTAATCGTCTGATTGATCCTACAGAAGGTGAGATCATTTGGAATGGTGTGGACCTGGCAAAACTCGAAGGGGATGAATTGCGTCAAGTCAGACGCAAGATAGGGATGGTTTTTCAACATTTTAATCTTGTTGAACGCTCAACAGTTCTAACCAATACCCTCACTGGACGCCTGGGGTATGCAAAAACCTGGCCAACCATGCTTCATAGGTTCTCGAAAGATGATCGAGAAAAAGCATTTCACACGCTTGACCGTCTAGGGATTGATGACCAGGCGCATAAACTGGCAAGAGAATTATCTGGAGGTCAGCAGCAACGTGTGGGTATTGCCCGAGCTTTGATGCAGGATCCGGAATTGATTCTCGCTGATGAACCTGTTGCCAGCCTTGATCCCGTCCTGGCACATTCGATCTTGCAGCACCTTGAAGACCTCAATCAAGAAGATGAACTGACAATTATCTGCAGCTTGCATTATTTAGATTTAGTCCAGCGCTATTCGACATCCGTGGTTGGCTTAAAGGATGGTAAATTGGTCTATCAGGGTTCAAAGAAAGATATCCAGAAAATGACCGACGAAGAATTTAAGACGATCTATGGCGAGGAAGCTGTTCGTATTGGTGATGCTTCACTCGAAGGCAGTGTGGGAGAGGTGGTGGCATAAGAATGAAAGCAAAGAAAAACCAAGTTTATAAAGAAGAATCCCGGCTTCCAAGTTTAGTGCCCCCATGGATAGCCGCTATTTTATCTGCAATTATTCCTGGGTTGGGCCAGGTTTTAGGCAGAGCAATTCAACGCGGGATTATAATATTTTTTAGCTTTGTTTCGATGGTGGGATTGCTAATATGGCGTTTCCGTGATGCAGCGCCAAGGGATGAAGGCATTTTCAACATCGTCCGCAAAGCATTTCATCTTGAGCCAATTTTCATCCTGATCTGCATCCTTTTTGGGTTGTTTTACATCTGGATCATCATTGATGCCTTTCAAATTGCTAAGATTGCCGGCAAATCAGGTAAACGAAAACCATTGATGGTTTTTGTGTTGTTAATTGTAGTATTCTTCATCATTGGATGGCAAATTGGTCAGATTGATATTTATGCCTTTATTACACAATTTGATGATGCCTTTCCCGCACTTTCAAGGGTGTTGTGGCCATGGGAAAGGGCAATTACTTATCCTGAGGAACAATGGCAAGGTTTAGCAACCCTTGAAACACCATGCGATGATTCTCCCCCACCCGCGACAGAACCTTTAGAAGATAGACCATATCTGGTCGTTGATCCCACTTGTGGCGAACCAACTACTCAAGATGAGGCAGAGGATGGTAGTGTAATTGTCATACCAGGTTCTGTAATACATGTTGAAGGTTATAACTTCGCTCCCAATCAAGTAGTTGAAATTTGGTGGCGTGATCCTGCATCTTCACAATTCCGGCATCGTGAAGATGGTGAAATACTTCGAGTAACACCTGATGCGGATGGGTATTTCGAAACCGATATTACCTGGCCATATCGGCTCATTCCTCAATCCTATCGAGAAGGTGGTGCCAACTGGGAACTCCAGGGAAGGCAGGTAACAGCTGTTGGGGATTGGGAATTCAGTGAGGAACTAAAGCTTGCCATTGAAAAGATGATCGAAACCATCTTTATTGGTATGATGGCGACATTCTTTGGAATCATTTTAGCACTTCCTTTCAGTTTCCTGGCTGCTCGAAATCTCATGAGAGCAAATGTCTTTACCCTCGGTATTTACTACCTCGTCCGAGGTGTTCTTAATATCATACGTTCCATTGAACCACTTATTTGGGCGATTATGGCAATCATAGTTGTAGGATTAGGCCCATTTGCCGGTATTCTTGCTCTCGTCGTGCACTCCATTGCTGCCTTAGGCAAACTATATTCAGAGGCAATCGAGTCCATTGATCCCGGTCCAATTGAGGCCGTTCAAGCAACCGGGTCTAATTGGTTCCAAATCGTTATGTATGGCGTTGTTCCGCAGATAATTCCACCCTTCGTGTCCTTTACAATCTATCGCTGGGATATTAATATCCGCATGTCAACCGTCATCGGGTTGGTGGGCGGCGG
>JAYELT010000186.1:13764-22470 GCA_034717715.1 Chloroflexota bacterium
CTAATTGGTTCCAAATCGTTATGTATGGCGTTGTTCCGCAGATAATTCCACCCTTCGTGTCCTTTACAATCTATCGCTGGGATATTAATATCCGCATGTCAACCGTCATCGGGTTGGTGGGCGGCGGTGGTATCGGCTACCTACTGACGCAATGGATCCGAATGCTGGATTACAGCGCTGCCGGTATCGCTGTTTGGTTTATTGCCATAACCGTGGCAATTTTGGACTATGTCAGTGCTGAAATCCGTGCACGATTTGTCTAAATAAGTCGAAATGACAGCTTAGGCTCCCACTCAACTGGGAGCCTTTTTTATATTAATGCCTGGACCTAACAAAAAACACATTCGAGAAAATAAGTAGGTGATTTCCTAATAACAAATTAATTTTCCCTGATTTTTTGTCCAGTTTACGCTCTTCTTATGCTATTATAGCCATGAAGCTACTGCAAAAAGGGTGTAGTCTGTTTGAAAGTGGGGCGTCTTGTGTCATTTTTATGCTTTTTTGATGGTTCAATCCCATAAAACGCGTAAAATTCGATATATTTGTGGGGCATCAGATTAGCTATTTCCCAGAAATTGGAGGTTTTTCAGTAGAGTTATCCAAATTATCTAATTATTTATTTTGAGAGGGCTTTATGCTTAACATTTTTATCGATGATTGAAAATGTTCTCATCCCCACGGCTATCGCCACAATTGGCAGTCACTGTGGCCCTGACACGATTGGTATTTTATAAATATCTCAATAATGAGTGTGCTCTCATTTTAAAAATCAATCGAGACGCCAGACAAAGCACCTCCCTGAAGTTTTTATGTGAAAGTTAGGGCCTTGCTTTCTCCCCCACCTTATTGGAAGCTGTGATCACAAAAATCAAAACGATCAAACCTAACGCAGCAATGCTGAATAAAGCAAGCATGATTTCATAGCTGCCAATATAATCAAAGATTTGCCCCAGGATCGTGGGGACTACCATTCCACCCAAACTACTTCCCATGAAGAAGAGCCCGGTTACTCGACCAGTGATTTTCATGCGGGTTTCACCCATAGCTAACAATGTTGGAAATACTGAAGAGAGCGAAAAACCTAACCCTGCAGATCCAATCCAAAGAACCATGGGATTAACCGGCCAAATGAGGATCAAACCCAGGAATATTATCGACAAACTAAAATTTCCAATTAGTATTTTTGAAGGGACTAATTTCTTTGCCAGTAGAATTGAAAACAACCTTCCGAGGGTCAAAGCCCCCCAAAACAATGAGTTCATGTAAGAGGCTGCAGTTTCAGTGGCTATGTTAACTTTTGTTGCATAAGTATAAATCCAGTTTCCAAAACCACCTTCAACACCGACATAAATGAAAAACAATAACATCATTAATACAACCAGGCGTGTCTGAGAGGTATGTCCCTGATGCGTCTCATCGTGTTTTTCGGGATTCTGAGGTGATTTTAAGAGGATTAACCCCAAGAGTCCAGGCAAAGATAGGATGGCCAATACCAAAAACGGCCATATTAGCTTGCCGCCCGTAATGTTCAAAACATTATTGATAATGATCGGTGATAAAAATGCACCTATACCGAAGCAAAAATGCAGGGCATTCATATAAGGACCTACCCTGGATTGATAAACCCATAACAAGTTAACATTTGCTCCAACATCCAGTGTTCCCTGCCCCATTCCAAACAAAAACATTACAAAAAGCAAGGGGACAAATATTGGGATAAATGGGATCAAGGCACACGTTACAATCAATATGGTCAGCGCAAATATCATTAATGTGTGACCTTTAAATCGATCGTAAAGCCGGCCGCCACCTGCTGAACCAATCAGATATCCAAGGCTGCTTGCTGTAAAAAGAAAGCTGACTTTTGCTAATGACACATTAATGTGGTCTGCCAGGTTGGGTAGTACAGGCCCAAAAGAAGCCATTGTTAAACCCAATGCAATGAAGCAGATGCCATAGGTAATGAAATACCTGATGCCCTTATGATCGTTTCTTATAGTCGTTTGTGTCGATGATTGCATTTTTTTCCTTACAATTTTGGCGATAACCACCAAATCATATCATTTTATAGGGGTAAAGGCTTGGGCAAAATATGCGTTCAGACCATCAAATGAACCTAATTATTTAGAGGACCTAAATAGGTTTTTAATTTACCGAGTTTTCGGTATTTAATGGCAATAAAGGCCGCCAGGGCTGTTGTGATCGGTACAGCGGCAAATAGACCTAGTGATCCCACCATCATTCGAACAACCTCCTCAGCGATGTATTCAAGATTGATAGCTAAGCTAAAATTGACATTACGAAAAGTGAAAAGCAGCAACATAGGTAAGGATGCACCCGCATAAGCCAACACGAGTGTGTTGACAGTAGCAGCGATGTGATCTTGTCCAATATTCATTGCGGATTTGAATAAATTTCTATAAGTTTGTTGTGGATTGTTTTTATAAAGTTCAAAAACAGCTGATGCTTGGGCAATGACTAAGTCGTCTAAGACACCTAATGTGCCGATCAGGATACTTGCCAGCAGCAAACTCCTGACATTTAATGTGTTTTGTGTCATTTGAGATATATAAAACATATTTTCATCACCATACCCTGTCAATTTCGCTTGGTTGATAAAAACAAATGCCAGCAAACCAGTGATTGTCAATGCGATAAAAGATCCCCAAACAGCAACATGCGTTTTGACTGTCCATCCATAAATGATATAAAGACTGAGCCCCACGAAAAAGAAAGCACCTATGATGCTGATCGATAATGGGTCGCGTCCGTCCTGAATACCTGGCAATATGATAAGAACGATGACTGCCAGGCTTAATAGAATCCCCAATAGCGAACGGGCACCCTTCCAGCCGCTGATCAAAACACTCATAGCGGTGAATAAGGCAAATAAAACCCAGAGTGAATTCCTTCGATAGAAATCTGTGAAATGCGCTGATGTGGTGCCATCCGGTAGCGATGAAATCGTCACAAGGATTTGCTCTCCCTCTTTTAGGAGGATTATATCCTTGCGAATTTGTAGTGTCCCATGTTCAATCTCGAACAACTGTCCAGCGTAGAGTCCATCGAGCACGGTAACCTGAAGGATTTGATACGGCTGAACAACCTCCCCCAATGTAATTTCACCTTGTTCAACGATGCTGGTCACCACAGCAAATTCGGTCCCAGTACTGTATCCGACAACGCTCTCCTCTTCATCGGATTTTGAAAGGAAATTCATCAATTTTGGTGCAAATACCGCAATAATAAATATCACCGCAAGGATACGAAGCATGAGCAGAAAAGTCTTTCGGGTCATAAAGTTCCTTTATTTTTGGTTAATACAATCAAAGGATTGTAGCATTAATGGATCATGAACGCTGATGCGGTTACGGTCTTTGGTTTTAATCAACATAAGACAAATGGATATTTGATAGCATCAAATTCGATAACCTCTGGATCCTATGGGTGTAAACCCGTGTGATAAAGGTTTATCAGGTTCTTGTTTTAAACGGGAGGAAAATAATTTGCTTCAAATCTAAGGATAGACAAAGAAAATCAATTGCGGACTATCAAGACTATACGAATTTATATTAAATAATGAATTGCCATTATCTTCATCTTCTCCAGATTTCGATGAGAGCATCCAGAAGGTCAATTTATCCCTTACGCCTATGATATTGTGAACATAAACTGTTGAGAGTGACTTCTAGACGACTCCCAAGCCTGGGACCCCCTTTAGTTGTAATATCATCAGCATTTTCAAGAACAGCATAAGGAACCTTGAAATCTCGGATCTTAATGAATTCAGGGTCATCATGAGTGAGTTCACGCCAGTCTGTATACTTATACAACCGCTCTAGTTTTTCGTCTGGTAGCCCATGTTCTAAGATGCTGTCAGGTCGATCTGGATTGAACCGGCGTCTGTTCTTACGTAAAGATTCTTCCCAGGAAACATCGATATAAAGAATGGCAAGATCTTTAAGGATTTCATCAGAAAGGTGCATAAAGGCACTTCGATACCCCTCATGTTCCGTACCACGTGAAAATTCGATGATGATTGTGTCTCCCTTTTTATCACGAAGTTGTTTATGATATTCCAAATTGATCCGCTCAATCAACAAATCCCATAAATAGGAGTATTTAAAATCACCTTCAGATGTGGTATGTAGACGTGGATGTCCCATGCGTTCGAGAAGTGCATCCTCTTCAAACCAGGCCCAAAGCATTGGGAAATCATCAATTTCCTCAAATTTTCCAATATGAAATCTAGTCTTTCGTTCTTCTTCAGGAATTTGTTTTAGATAGTGGATTACTTCACTCTTACCAGCTGCTGGTCGAGCAATTAATAGTAAAATCTTAAAGGTTTGCATGGGACCTGCTTTCGATGATACTTTGATTAACTAACTAAATATACCTTAAATATTTTTATAATAATTTCCATAGCTAGTGTTCAAAATAAGCAATGTGTTTTTGCCTAATGAAGACCATTGATTTTTAGAAAACTCACTATCAAAATGCAGCGAATAACTGGAGAACAAATGGAGTGTAAGAAAGACACAAACCTGAAGAAATGCAATTGTACCTATTTCCCCTGCTCTCGTAAGGGTGTTTGTTGTGAAAGTATCACCTATCATTTGAGGATGAGGGAATTACCAGCATATGCTTTCCCTGAAGAGGCTGAAGTGACATTCGATCGATCGTTTGAACATTTTGCTCGCTTGGTCACATCTGGACGAGTTTAGGATGTGAAGCGATTATTTTATTTTCATTTCCAATAAGGAATGAACATGCAAGAATTAAGAAATAACACTTTTGCCATCGTTGAGCCATTTCTGTCAGCCTTTAATTACCACACCGTGTTGAAAACAACAATAGATGGGAGCACATCTGGACACATATATGTTAACGATCTGGATTCCCCGAAAATTGTGTTTGTTCAATTCAGACATCGCGCTTTCATCATGGGTGATCTTAACGCAAGCAATATGTTGGATTTTGAACGATTTTTCACTGATGAAGTATTTGAAAACTGCCGAAATACCGATGCTTCCATGGTGCGACTGACGGCCAAACCTGAAGCTTGGTTAATTTCGCTCGAATCAAGCTTAAAGACACTTAAGCCGATATTTTTTGATTACCAGATTTATCAATATCAGCTTTCAGACTCGGAGGGTAAGCCCAAAATACCTGAAGGCTTCGAATTGAGACTGGTCAATAAGGCTCTCGTTGGCGAAACATTCGAAGGGAAAGATGAGTTGTTGGAAGAAATGTGCTCAGAACGCGAGTCAGTCAATGCTTTTTTAGATAACAGCTTTGGGATCGTGGCGTTTCATGGTGGAAAATTAGCTGGATGGTGCCTTTCTGAGTATAACCACAAAAACCGCTGTGAGGTGGGGATTGCGACAATGCCACCCTTTCAAAAACAAGGGTTGGCAAAAGCAATGACGTTAGAATTTAAAAATCTAGCTTATGAACAAGGGGTAGATACTGTGCTTTGGCATTGCTACAAATCAAACCATCCTTCTCAACGCACCGCACTCAGTGCTGGATTTGAGTTAATTGATGAACACAAGGTGATAAATATCTATTTGGAACCAGCGGCTAGATTTGCTGTGCATGGAAATGTTGAATTTTAAAAAGAAAACTATATCAAAGCAATATCATGGTATCAACAAGCATTGAATGAACCTTCACCTAGTGCATGGATGGCATGGAATGCAGCCTGTGCGGCTGCACATCTATACCGAGAAGAATCAGTTTTTAAATATCTAAATTTGTCTATTAATTTGGGGTTTAGCGACCTTGAATTATTTAAGAAGAGTAAACACTTTCGACCATTCCATGATGATGCTCGCTGGGATGCGATTATCGAAAGATTGTAAACAGAGAGAACTCACATACCTCCCCTATGGCATGAGCTTTTCCAGATAACAATAAAATTTTAATTTTTCTGAGGGGCACTTTTCAAACCACTACCTGTCAGCGGTAAGACTACAATATCTTCTTTGGATATTTGAGGTAATAATTGTTTCAATCCTGCAACAACCAGTGCACTGGTTGGCTCAATAAAATACCCCAAATGAGCTAAGCTCTTTTGAGCTTGTACGATCTCCTTTTCGGGTATAGCAAATGTTCGGCCATTGGTTTCTCTCAATGCTTGCAGAATTCGTTTCTCACGGACAGGTTTAGATATGGCGGTACCTTCAGCAAGGCTTGAGTTCTCAGAAATCATCTCAGGGATATGATCCAACCCCTCTATCCATGCTCTATGAATTGGCGAAGTAAGTTTAGATTGCACAGCGACCAGATGCGGCATATGATCAATAAGTTTCGCTTGAAGCAACTGTTTAAAGCCAAACCAGTATCCAAGAAAAAGCCCGCCCTGCCCAACTGGACAGATGATCCAGTCTGGGGTGGAATGACCAAGTTGTTCCCACAATTCATATGCTGCAGAGATTTGACCTGCCAGATATGCAGGATTGTAAGCATGGGATGCGTAGACCTTATCTGCGCTAACAGCAGCCTGGGCTGCTCTTTCGGTTGCTTTCCGTTGGCCTGGAATCGTTTTGATCGTTGCGCCATAAACACCAATTTGATTAATTTTAGCGGTTGAAGCATGCTCTGGGACAAAAATCATTGTTTTTACGCCAAATCGTGCTCCGTGCATAGCCAAGGAAGCACCAGCGTTTCCAGATGAATCTTCAATAAACGTTCGATAACCCATGTGTAGAAGTTGGTTAACCATCGTGTTTACTCCCCGATCTTTAAACGAACCGGAAGGTGAGAGAAATTCCAATTTCAAATGAACATTCTGGCCAAAAAGATGGATCGGAATGAGCGGAGTCCATCCCACACCAACTTGCAATATCTGCGAATGGATATCCAAACCCAGTAGCTCCCCATATCGCCACAGGGTGAAATCTTTTGATTTTATTTTTCTTGGATCAAACAGTGGTAGCTTTGCTGGTTCCCAGGCACCACCACATTTACACCTCCACCTAAGGGGGTTGAAGTCTGTTTCTTTACCACAATCCACACAAAATACACGCATCTTATCAGCTTCTATTTGCATGTTATCTCGTTAAGAAAACTGGTGCCAATTGCTGGTGGTTCCAGCTTGAAATTATCGGTGATGGTTGCCCCAATGTCAGCAAACGTTTTCCGTATACCCAGATCTATACCACTAACATCTGGACCAAAAACTAATAATGGAACATATTCTCGCGAGTGATCGGTGCTTTCTGTAGTCGGATCTACGCCATGATCTGCAGAAACGATCACTAAATCCTCAGGTGATAGCCTTTGCTGAATATCAGGAACTGCATCATCAAATGCTTTCAGAGCACCATAATACCCTTTGGGATCATTTCGATGACCAAAAAGCATATCAAACTCGATCAGATTAACAAATAACAGACCGTGAAAGGGCTCTTCGAGCAGTTTGAGGGTGATTTCTGTGCCTGCAGCGTTGCCAAGCGTATGGTTTTTTCTTGTGATCCCACGGTGAACGAAGATGTCATCTATTTTTCCCACCGACCAAACATCAAGACCAGCAGCATACAGTTTATCCAGAACAGTGTCAGACTCCGGCGTTCGCGAAAAATCACGCCGATTATCCGTACGGGTAAAGTTCTCTGCTTTTGTGCCCACGAACGGCCGGGCAATGACTCGCCCAACTGCATGCTCCCCCTTTAAAATATCACGCGCGATTTTGCAGAAATCATATAATTTTTCTATGGGTATGATCTCTTCATAAGCTGCAATCTGGAAAACACTGTCTGCAGAGGTGTAGACGATTGGTTTTCCTGTTCGTAAATGTTCTTCACCCAGCTCCTTGATGATCTCAGTTCCTGAAGCTGGCCGATTTGCCAAAGTTTTGCGTCCAATTTTAGTCTCGAAGGCATGTATCACTTCTTCAGGGAAACCATTGGGATACGTCGGAGAAGGATCAGGTAAATGGATACCCATCATTTCCCAATGACCCTGGATGGTATCTTTGCCTGCTGAGAGGGGCTGCATTTTCCCAAATCCGCCTTTGGGTTGATCTGTCGGTGCTACGCCTTGAATTGGTGTGATATTTCCAAGCCCTAGTTTGCCCATATTGGGTAAATCGATCCCACCCAAGACTTCTGCGACATTTGCTATTGAATTCGAGCCTTCATCGCCATATATAGCAGCATCAGGTGCGGCACCAATACCCACACCATCCAGAACAATTACAGTTATTCGTTCAAACACCTGCCCTCCATTTCAGAAAACTTCAAATTTTTCTGCTCGATAAATCGTTTATTTCGTTTTCAATCATTATTCATCATATGACCATGGTAATAGGGACACCATGCAACATCCAGGGTGCTACAACTTTGAAGGACTCGCCATAGTCAAAGGACTTCTCTCGAGCGACATATGTGGCAAGAAGAGTAGTTTGTGAAATCAATCTTTCTAAATCAACAGATGTGAATTGAGCGGTATATGATCGTAGGGCTTCTTGTTTGATGGCCAGCACTTCAGTAATGTCAAAAGTCAAGTTTGGATATGCTGTGTTGTAAAAGACGACACCTTTCAGTTCATAATCCTTCATATCATTATCATTGAATTCACCCAGAGATGGTAAATGGTACAGGATAGCAGCCTCTGCAGCTGCTTTCCCTGTTTGGACGTGGTCGTTATGCGTTTCGTAAGGCGTCCAAGGGTCAACGGTGAATAAAAAATCTGGTTTTATAC
>JAYELT010000187.1:0-22394 GCA_034717715.1 Chloroflexota bacterium
AGGAAGACATAGGACCCAAATCCCTTGATCAACAGGTTGCTGTTCTTTCCGATGCTGCCGATCCCGGCTGATACGGCGTAAGCGCGTTCAAGGATTGGGCCTGTATCGACATAGGACTTCACACGAACGTCTTCATGGCTATTGGCAAGGATGAATGTCTCCAGATGCGACAATTTGTCCAAGATAATCTCATGATAATCATGTGTGGCGGCATATGCAGAAATTCTGCCTTTACCTGGCTGTGTTTCATCAAGGGGTGCTATGGGAGGTTGGTACGGCAACGCCAGGCAGATAATGCTCTGACAGCCTTCCAGGATCAGGTTGGGGTTCTCTCGTTTGGCTATTGCATCCTCCCGAACAAGATAGGTCATGTCAGCGTATCGACCTGCTTGTATCCACTGGTGATAAACTTCCAGAAATGGCGCAGGTTTTGCAGGCGCAATGCCAATATTGGTAAAACCGAGGCGGTTTGCCTCGGTTTCGATTGCTATGCGGAGTTTAGTGCTATCATTCATTCAGAGAATTGAGTTGTTATTCCTAGGTCGTGTCAGTTACGGGGTTGGAGTAACTGTTGCAGTTGGGGTGACTGTTAAGGTTTCGGAAGGGATTTCTGTCGTAGTTTCCGTAGGGGCTTCAGTTACGCCGGGTTCGACCACGTCGATGATAATGTAGAAATCATAGAAAGCATTTTCCTCATCATTGAAAAGTGTCCAGCTGCTTTGTTTTTCACCTGTCTCATCTGGTGCAGTGAAATTGACGCTGATCTGGACATTCTTATTCGGTGGGACGGGGTAGGGTAGAAAAACTTTTTCATCTGGAGCCATCTGAACACCTGACCCAAATTGAATGTAATAGTTTGTCGTCCATGTTGTTGTGCCGATATTCTCCAGGGTCCATGTGGCCGTAAAGGTCTCACCAGGATTGAAGTCCGTTTTATCTGCGGGTACATTCGCCAACCAACGCGCTTTATCAATGCCATCTACAATGTCCAATGTAGCAGTTGCAGCGGGTGTTTCTTCTTCGGTAGACGTAGTGGTCACATCTGAGCTGGGTGTGAATTCTGGCGTGGGCGTAAGGGTGGCTGCCGGTGCCAGTGTTTGTGTCGCAGTGGGTTGTGCTTCAGCGGTCATGGTCGCCTGGACATTTGCTGTTTGGGCAAATCCAGTCCTTTGTGCATCAACATCAATCTTGGGTTCACTTTGTCCGCAAGCACTGATGATAGTGCTGAAGATCGCAATCATGATCACCAAGGCAAGTTTTCTTGTTGTATTTCGCAGCATATTTGTAAATACCTCCGGACCAACAGGTGAAAGAATAGGTTGGCCACGCATGAATTCTAGGTGATAGGGTAAAAAAGTCAAGCTTAATGGCAATATTCATGGCATGAAAATAAAAACCGGTGATCGTTTTGTGATCACCGGTAGGTCTTCTTTGAATATTATCCTAAGGTGCTATCCTTGGGCCAAACCAGAGGGCTGTATCGTTTGCTGAGCTGCCGTTTGCATTCACCAGCAAAATAAATTGTACATTCTCACCAGCCAGGCTGCTCAGGTCAACTTTCACCCGATTATAAGTGCTGTCCTGGACCTCATGCCAGGTTGCCAGGGTTTGCTCAGCACCCCCGTTGATCTTGTAATTAAGCTTGAAGTTGACATCACAATTCGATGAGCCAGAACATCCAATAATGGCTTTGAAAAACACACCTTCGGATACGGGGATCTCCGGGAAAGCACCCCTGATCCAACCATCGTTGACCGTTTGGGGGTGTACCTGAAGGCCAGGTTCATCATCCACGACCCCAGTTTCAAGCAGGGGATCAATAATTCTCCTTACCCAGCCATTGCTGTCTCCAACCGTTCCGGGGCAGGGAAGCGTTCCTGCATCGCTGGTCCATGTAACGCCTGAGGCACAATAGTTTTCCGTGAAATGATATAAGCTGCCCCTGACATCAATCTCCACCCAGAAAGGTTTAGCTTCCTCATCGATACCAAAAATAACATTGTCAGCATTGCGAAGTTTGAAATCCCCACGATGCGTGCCCGATGCGATTGGGGTTTTTAAATCGAGAGAAATCTGGATGGATTGCCCTGGAGCCACTGTGCCACTTGTGATTGACTGTGAAGCGGGTGCATTCATCGCATCACCACTGATGAAGACAATATCATAATCAGCATCCCAAATGGTTGTGCCGCTGTTCTTAAGGGTCCAGACCTTTGTAAAAGTCTCACCGGGGTCAAAATCAGTTCCATCGGGGATCGTTTCCGAGACAAAGTCCGCCTGGTCGACATCAGTTTCTTCTGTTAGGGTAGCTGTTATAGTCGGTGTGAGAGTAGCTTCCGGGGTCAATGTTGCCGTGCTTACCTCTTCACCTTGTTTGAGTGTGGCAGTGGGGGTTGGCTGCTGGGTAGGCGGCTTTTCAGTAGGAACGCTTTGAGTCTGGACAAACTCAATGGTTCTTGCAACTGAAGTGTTAAATTGGTCTACCCGGGAGGTTGGTGTTGCCCGATCCGGGTAATTGCAGCCGGAAAGACCGATGCAAAAAATCAAGCCTATGCTCAGGCATAATATTTTCTTCTTCATGATCCTTCTCCTTCGGTTCATTTTGACCTTTGCTTATATTAAGATTATATATTATTTCAAGCGTATTTGATAACTCCAGGTGTAAGAACTTTCGTCTTCCATAAAATCTGCAGTTTTAACTGTCCCGTATAAGGACGTTTCAGGCGTATTTTTCGTTTCGTTAATTTGGTGCTTCTTTTTGAAATTAATAAACGTAGATGCTGATCGTCTATCATCCACGTTATGATTGTTTTGCGATTTGAGAAGCAAATCTGGTTAGATATCCCCTGATTCAAGCTCCTGCCCAAGAAGTGCCTTGAGATACAATCGCAGGCTGAATTTTTTACCGGTGACTAAAAGCTGTGCACGGAACATACCGGAAACCGCATGGATTAGGAACCAGATGGTAAGGAGCATCAGTCCCACGGCAAGAAGCAATTGCCAAAGGGGAACGGGGCTGACCGCCATACGGGTCATGATCGTATTGGGTGCAGTGAAGGGGATCAGGCTCAGGATGACCGGCAGGGTAGCGTCAGGCTGGTCGATAATCACGCTGATCATGAGCATAGGCACCATGAGGGGGAATATGATGATAAAAGTAGCCTGGGACGATTCTTTGAGGTTGGGCACCAGGGCACCCACACCGGCCATAATCGTGGCATACAATAAGTAGCCAAGAACGAAGAAAACAATGCCCCAAAAGAGGATCTCCGGCGGCAGCTGCATGTTTGGTGGAATTTTGAGGATACTTTCACCCAGATCAAGCATTAAAAAAGCAGATCCCATCCATACAACCATCTGCAGCAGTCCTACAAGCCCCAAGCCGAGGATCTTACCAGCCAGAAGCTCTTTAGGTTTGGCAGCACTTATCAAAATCTCCATCACACGGTTCTCTTTTTCCTTTGCAATGCTGTTCAGTAAAAGACTTGCGGAGCTGATCATCAGTGCATAGATAAGTATTGTGACGCCGTAAGGCAGATAAAACGACAGAGGGTTGCTCTGATCGCGTTCAACTTCTTCTGGTGCCAGATCTACATGTTCAACCTGGATTGGTTTTGAATACATTTCAAAGAGCTGTTGATCAGCATTTAACAGATTGTATTTGAGAACAGATTTGATGATCCCCATTGTTTCCATTGCCGTTAGCGGGTTAAAGTCCTCACGTATATACTGAATAGCACCGGTTTCCAGGTAATTTTTCTCAATAATGTAGAATCCGATAATCTCCCCCTCTGCTGCAGCTTGTTGGGCTGCATCAATGCTGTTATATTCTATGAGGCGACCTTCCCCAACCCATGCAGGGATTTCAATGATGACCCCTGCCTGGTCAATGTATCCTTCTGCCTCATTCAAGTTTTGAGGTGGTTGAAAGATGCTTCCCCTCTCTGAGTCACTCTCTTCCCCACCAAATAATGAGATAGCACCCAGAATGATTGCAGGTACCAGGGGAACGAGTATCAGGGTCAATAAAAAGGAGCGTCTTGTAATCGTGTTGATAAATTCTGTTTTAAGCACAATCCATGTTTTACTCATTTTTCTACGTGCTTTCTTAGAACTTCTCTAAAGGATAATTTCTTGCCATAGCGCAGCATACCCAACCTGAAAGCTCTCCCTGCAAACCATATGGCAAGGATAGCAAATCCAATCAGGATAGCGATATTGAGCGCGATTTGCCAGGCGGGAACCACTGTGAATGACATGCGCATAAGGATGGTGATAGGGGCTGTTAGAGGAAAATAACTCAAACCAACCGCCAAAGGACTGTTCGGATTCATCATGATGCTGGAAGAAATGTAATATGGGATCATGATTGGGAGGGAAAACATGCCAGATAACTGTTGGGCTTCACGAGCCTCCGTCATTGTGGCACCGATCGCAGCCATAATTGCAGCAACCATCACAAATGAAGGCAGCAGCACCAGCAGGAGGACAAGGATATAATTTGGCGGCAATGTGAAATCCCGCAGCAACGGCCAGAATTGTCCGCCAACCGTCAGTCCAATCCAACCAAAGATCAACCAGATGATAAGCTGGGTCAATCCAACAGCGATATTACCGATGATCTTACCGGTCATCAATTGACCAGGGTTGACGGAAGAGATCATAATCTCCATGGTGCGATTTTCTTTTTCTTCAACAACCGCTTGCAACAGGTACCCGCCGCTGGTCATCACAACGATGATGAACATGATCCCGGCAATAAAAGGTGTGAATGTTAAATACCATTGATCTTCACGCATCTCCCTGCTGCCATCCTGAGATGCCATAGTAACGATGCTCCCCTGATCAAGCCTTGTTTTGATTTGAGGTTCAAGTGTTTGGAAGGTCTCGAGATTCTGGCGCACAAATCGGTCGAATTGATTTTGAGTATTGCCAGATGGTTCTTCGAGAAAAATTAATTGGACATCCCGGGATTCAGGAAAGGCCTCTGGAATGACATAAAAAGCTTGTATCAGATCCTCATCCAGGCTTGCTTGTGCCTGTTCTTCATATGTGTAGGATTGAAAATCAATGATCGGGTTAAACATATCCCCTTTATTTTCCTGCCTGATGGGTTGATCGAGCACACCGGAATGATCGATGTAACCAACCGGTTTGGTGTTGACAGTAAAGCTGGCGATGAGCATGGCAACACCAACCAGTAAGATTACGACTATCGGAAGGCTGAGCAAATTGAATATGAACCGTTTCTTAAAAACATGGCGTGTATATTCATATTTGATGATCTTCCAGATCTTAGTCATAGCCCTCCACCTCCTGATTATTAACAACCTGGATAAAGATTTCATTGAGCGGTGAGACTGCAATTTCAAACTCTGATATCTCCACATCAGCATTGATCAGGCGTTTTAAGATTCGGTTTGGCTGTGCGTCATCGTCCAACACAAGGTGGTAGCGACCGTTCAATTTCCTGATTTTCCGAACACCTTCAATGGAATCAGGCAGTGGGCTGAGCGGTGTAACCAGAATATCGCTGGAAGAGAACTTGTTTTGAATTTCTTCCAGGGTACCGTAAAGCACCCGCTGACCTTGGTCAATCAGCAGAATGCGGTCGCACAGTTCTTCCACCTGGTTCATCTGGTGGGTCGACATGATGATCGCTTTTCCCTCATCCCGTTTCAATTCCAATAAATCCTTGACCATCTCTGTATTGACCGGGTCCAGGGAAGTGAATGGTTCATCAATGATCACCAATTCAGGATCGTGAACAAGGGTGGTGATAAGCTGGGCTTTCTGCTGCATCCCTTTGCTGAGTTCTTTGACTTTTTTATCCCGATATTCATCCAGGTCAAAACGCTTCATGTAATCTTCGATTTCGTCTTTAGCCTTGTTTTCATCCATACCCTTCAGGGTGGCAAGAAACGTGAGGCAGCGTTCAAGGGGAATATCCTGGTAAAGGCCGCGCTCTTCCGGCAAATAACCAATCTGGTTCTTTTTCTCTTCGCTCATTGAGCCGCCCAGAATGCTGATTTCACCTGAATCTGGTTTGAAAATATCCAGGATCATACGGATTGTGGTGGTTTTACCAGCACCATTGGGCCCTAATAAGCCGAAGATCTCCCCCTGCTGAACCTCAAAGCTTAAGTTGTTGACCGCTTGGATCTTGCCAAATGATTTGGAAATATTAGTGATATTAATAATTGACATTGGCGACCTCTCCTATAGTTATTGAAACTACTATTCTAATAATTTTAACATTCTGAGAAATTTACAAGGCTATATTTTCTAGGGTTGTATTTATTTATAATACTGAGGATTGGCAGCATTACAGTCGGGTCATTTGGGAACACACTTCGTTCTCAGCTTGATTGGTTTGATCATCAAGGGATGACTAGATCAACGTTTACGATGTCTCAGCCAGCATCGCAACACGGCACGTGCTGAAATTAGAAGGATCAACGGCCAAGCCCACGTCAGGTCAGGCTCAAGTGGTTTTGGGCAGGGCTCTTGTGTACTATCAAAGGTCAGGACAGGCCAATGTTTAATTTCCTCCTGGAATTGCGGATCATCCAGCTGGTTCACCAATCCAGGGCTGCTGAGGATTGAAACAGGACTGGTCTTGAGGAAATTAAAAACCCCTTCCCATTCGCTTTGAATACCTGGCTTTCTAGAGCGCATGTGCTGGACCGTTCCGCCTGTATTGAGGGTGACGTGTGGATCCTTTTGCAGGTTTTGATACCAATCAGGTGTGTCACCGAATCCGCTCATGATAAAAATGCGGCCTCCATCACGAAAATATTCCACTGGTGTTCGATGAATTTTGCCAGATTTCCGTCCGAAGGTTGAGAGGATTAAAATATATTTACCGTAAAGCTTTTCAAGTCCAAGGCGGTAGAGCAGGATAGGCGTGCGGTAAAATTTTTTGATGATCCTATTTTTCGGGTAGGGGATGGGTTGTGGGGGAGAAATTCTCACATTATCAGTCATCAACTTTCCTCCTTCTAATTACCGGGCTATGTTGAACATTCATCTTGATTGTGTGTCGGGTGTGATCAAATTAATCATCTTGTCATATGAGTTTATAAAGGTTTCATCATGGATGTCATGATATCCACCTGTAATGCCTTCTTCAACGCACATGTATTCTTCCCTTACCGGGGCTGAGGATTTTCCCAATTCTAACTGCAGTGATTCCCTTATGATGTAAGTTTTTCAGAAGCTGATCTGCTTCAATCTCAGGCAAGCTGATCAACAGACCGCCGGAGGTTTGTGCATCTGCCAGCAAGACTTGATCAACACGCGAAATGTGATCTTCAAAGGTGACATGTGGTGCAATAAAATTGAGATTATTTAGTGTGCCGCCAGGGATCACATCCATCGCAGCCATTTCGCGCGCTTCTGGGATGATCGGCACCAACTCCAGGGATACCTGAGCATCCACATGACTCCCCAGCGTCATTTCATGGAGATGTCCCAGTAAACCAAAACCAGTGATATCTGTGCAGGCATTAACGGAAACCTCTTGCATGCATTCCGCTGCAGTTTTATTGAGCTGAGCCATGATTTGAATCGATTTCATTTCAACGGTTTTGTCGACCAATCCTTGCTTAAGTGCCGTTGTCAGGATGCCTAACCCGATGGGTTTGGTGAGGATAAGAATATCACCGGGCTGTGCTGTGCTGTTGCGGAGGATCCTTTCGGGATGGACGAGTCCTGTGACAGCCATACCATATTTTGGTTCACTGTCATCAACCGTATGTCCACCAAGAATTGGTATCCCGGCTTCTTGTGCCTTTTCCTGTGCACCGCGCAGGATTTCTTCCAGGACAGCTAACGGCAGCCGGTTCGAGGGGAACCCAACGATGCTCAAGGCAAAGATGGGTTGTGCGCCCATGGCGTAAATATCTGAAAGCGAGTTGGCAGCTGAGATGGCACCAAACCAGTAGGGATCATCCACGATGGGAGTGAAGAAATCCACTGTTTGAACCACAGCCAGATCCTCGCTGAGTTGATAGACAGCGGCATCATCGTTGGTGGAGGCATCCACCAGGGCTTTTGGATCAACGATGGGGGGAAGCTTTGACAGTACTTTTTCAAGCGCTTGGGGCCGCAGCTTGCAGGCACAGCCCAAACCATGGGTATAGCGTGTCAATTTAATATCTTGGATGTCTCCTGCTGCTGTGACAGGTGCAGAAACGCCCTGTGGTAAGAGTGCACCGAGGGATTTTGTTAGAACTTGCACTGCCCGATCAATTTCTTGCTCTGTCGTCCCACGACCCACGGAGAAGCGTACGGTTCCCATAGCGTAATCAATGGGAACATCCATGGCTTGCAAAACGCTGGACACGTCGATCTCATCAGAGTGGCACGCTGCCCCGGCAGAAGCTGCCACCTGGTCGCCGATCTCTGCGAGCAGGGTGTTCGCTTCGATCAGGTAAAATGCCAGGCTGAGGGTATTGGGAAGGCGCAGGTCAGGGTGACCATTGAGGATGAAACTATTTTCTGGTAGAGCATCTTTCAACCCTCTATGCAGACGATCCCGCATTTCTCTAAAATGGGCCATATTGTTAACTAGGTCCCGTTTGGCAATTTCACTTGCCTTGCCCAAGCCAACAATCTCCAGGACATTTTCTGTACCTGGTCGCCGGTCGGATTCATGATCAGCCCCGTGCATTAGTTTTACGAGCTGAAGGCCTGTTTTTACAAAGAGGACCCCAACGCCTTTAGGAGCATACAGCTTATGACCTGTAATCGAGAGCAAATCCACACCTAATTCCTGTACATCGACGGGTAGTTTCCCCAGGGTTTGAGCTGCGTCAGTGTGAAATACCGCCCCGGTGTTGTGTGCTATGTCAGCTAAGGTTCGGATCGGTTGGATTGTGCCGACTTCGTTGTTGGCATGCATAATGCTGACAAGGATCGTATTCGGGGTCAAAGCTTTTTCAAGGTCTTTGGGATCGACCAAACCATAGTGATCCACAGGTAGATAAGTGACAGTAAACCCCTGGGTTTCAAGATAGCGACAGACCTCTAAAACAGCAGGATGCTCAACCTGGCTGGTGATGATATGCCGTCCTTTGTGCATGTTTGCGAGGGCATAACCGAGGAGTGCTGAATTATTGCTCTCCGTGCCGCCGCTTGTAAAGAAAACTTCACCCGGCAGGCAGTTGATCGCTTCAGCCACCTGTTTTCGGGCATTTTCAACAGCCAGCTTTGCCTCCACACCATAGGGATGGCTGCTGGAGGGATTGCCGAAAGAGCCGTAGAGATACGGGGCCATGGCATCCGCCACCTCTTTCGTGATGGGTGTTGTGGCGTTATAGTCAAGATAGATGGGTTTGGATTGGGTCATATGATGTCGCTTTTCTGTTATTGGTTAATTTAATTATACTCATGCACACAAAAAACCAACCGGCAAAATTGCCGGATTCTCATTTCTAAAATTAATCATCAAAATTCAAGGAGTTGATGATTGCAAAGATTGATTTTGGAGCTTGGCATTTACAAATTAAGTCCCTTACAACTGATTTCTTCCGAAAACCGAATTATCACAATAGTTCTTATTGACCTCCAAAAATTCAATCCAAATCAATGTAAGAAATGAAAAAGGCGCGCTTTTTGTGAAGCCCAAATGATATAATCGCAATATGTGATTAATTGGACTCATATTTATTTAAAAGGAGATAACCCATGTCCATGACTTCTCGTGAAAGAGTGCAGGCGGTTTTGAACAAAGAAATACCTGACCGAGTGCCCATCATTCTGGGCGTCAGCAACGCAACCGGCATCAAAATGAAACCCTATCAAGGGGTTAAGAAGGTATTGGATATTGATGCACCAGATGATTACATCTATGAATGGCCTGAACTGGGAACAGCGAAAATAGATGAACAGACCATGCAAAGGCTGCACAGCGATGTGCGCGGTGTGCTGGATAGATTCCCACAGGAGGTTCAGGAACGCAACAGAAACCGGGCAGCGGGTTCGCCCTGCATTGATGATTGGGGCGGCGGACAGATTGAAATCGAACCTGGTGTCTGGTTTCCAGGGTACCATCCATTGGCAGAAGCGACCAGCATTGAAGAATTGGAAACCTACGCCGGCTGGCCAAATATGGATGATCCTTATCGTGTGGCGCATGTGGGTGAAGAGGCTGCCAAACTGGCTGCGGAGAACCAGTATGCCATCATGGCCACCCCCTGGCTGATGTTCCCATTTGAGAGGGCTTTTGAGCTGCAGGGCATGGATAAGTTCCTGATGAATTTGGCTTTGTATCCTGATTTCGCTGAAGCGCTCCTGAAAAAGAACCTGAAGTTTTGCAAGCAGAACATGGGCAACTTCCTTGAAGCCATTGGAGAAAATATTGATATCATCAAAATCGGTGATGATCTGGGCAGCCAGGACCGATTGATGATCTCACCGAAAATGTACAGGCAAATGCTTAAACCTCTGCATGCAGATTTGATTTCATTTATCAAAGCGCGCACCAAAGCCAAGGTTTTCTTCCACACCGATGGAGATGTATTTGACCTGCTCGAGGATTTTATTGAGATTGGTGTGGATGTGCTTAACCCAATCCAAACCTCTGCCGGAAAAATGTCTGACCTACGAGCCTTGAAAAACCAATTTGGCGATAAGTTGATTTTCTGCGGAGCAATAGACACGCAGCATATCCTGCCTTCAGGGACACCACAAGAAGTGCGTGATGAAGTGAAGCGGGTGATAGAGGTCCTGGGTGAGGGAGGTGGGTATATGGTTGCTTCTGTGCATACCATTATGAATGAAGTGCCGCCTGAAAACATCCTGGCAATGGTTGATGCGGTTTTAGAATTTGGAAATTATTAAAAGAATATGGAATAAAAAGGAGGGCGATGATTGTCGCCCTTCTTTGTGTTTAAAGAGATTCTTTCTCGTAGGGAGTGCCAGCGGCAGCAGGACCCCGGCTGCGGCCTACCACACCTGCCAGCACAACCATCGTTAGAATATAGGGCACCATCAATAATATATCGGATGGAATTGGGACACGCAGCAGGGCAAGGTTGTTCGCAAGGGATTCTGCAAAGCCAAACAACAAACCTGCTCCCAAAGACCCAACGGGTGTCCAGTTGCCAAATATCATAGCTGCTAACCCGATGAAGCCGCGCCCAGCAGTCATATCTTGATTAAAGTAACCTGCAGAACCCAAAGAGAAATATGACCCGGCGAAACCAGCTAACATCCCACCCAGTATCACTGCAACATAGCGAATTCCGAATACATTGATCCCCAGGGTATCAGCTGCTTTGGGATGCTCTCCTACTGCCCGCAGCCGCAATCCCCATTTGGTATAAAATAAGGCAATAGTCAATACAAACACCATGATGTACATGCTGTAGACATATGGATTATGATTGAAGAGAATTGGCCCGATGTAAGGAATTTTAGAAAGAAGGGGAATGCTGGTTGGCATGAAGATACCGCATTCGTTGAGATACTGCCATTCTCTTTCCTGTAATATTTTTGTCACAATATAAGAGGTGATTCCGATCGTAAAGATATTGATGATTGTTCCGGAGATGATCTGGTCAACTTTATATTTGATGGAAAGGAAACCATGTACAATCGAGATCAACCCGCCAGCGATCGTTGCAGCAATTGCGCCAGCCCAAAGCCCATAAAGGCTGCCAACTACCGCACCGACTAATGCGCCGGTGATCATCATACCTTCGATGGCGATATTGACCACGCCTGCACGTTCACATAGAATACCCGATAATGCACCTAAAACGATTGGGATGCTGCGCATAATCATGATCCTTAACATCCCGCCTACATTGATGGACCCTCCGCTGGCTCCCCAGGCGAGGAAGCTGGTCGTCAGCATGATCCCCACCAGGATGAGTACGAAATTGGTGTATTTACCAAAACCTTTTATAAATTGAAAGATGCCAAAACATAGGCATAAGATTGCCAGGGTATTAATAACCACCAGAGTATTGAATTTCAGGTCAGGTGATTTCACTAAAGAACCACCTGGTGTCATGACGAAAAGCGTTTCTAACCCTGGTGTTGTTGTTCTTGCAAGGACAAACCAAATAAACGCACCTATGGCAAGAATAATGATACCCATTATTCGCTGCCTGGTTTTTGCTTTATCAGCTTTTCGGAATGTCTTTTTATTGATCTGAGTGGATTTTTCCATTAGATTTTTTCTCCTGGTCCAGACAGTTGAGGTGTAACGTCTTTTTCTTTGGGTTCTTTGAGCCGATAAATTGTTCGGATGATGGCGGGAGCAGCGATGAAGAAGAGAATGAATGCCTGTAGAATTGAGATGATATCAATAGGGATGCCAGTGTTGATCTGCATCACCCGTGAGCCCTGGCGCATAAACCCAAACATCATGGCGGTGATGATGACCACCAATGGATGATTCTTTGCTAAAAGTGCAATGGCAATGGCGTCAAAACCATACCCGGTGGTAAGCGATTGAACTGCTCTGAAATTGACCCCCAGCATCTCTACTGCGCCAGCCAACCCGGCAATGGCTCCCGAGAGTGTCAACGCAAGAATTGTTATTAATGAAGAATTGATGCCCGAATATTTGGCAGCATGCGGGTTTAATCCTACAGTTCGAAATTCAAATCCCCACGTTGTTTTATAGAGGATATACCAGACTAAAAATGCAACGGCAATGGCGATAATAATGCCAATATGTAAACGCAGAGGATCCTCAAAGAATCGGAATAAATGCGCACTCTCCTCAATAAAGGGTGTTTTAAATGCTTCATTCGGATCCACGAATGGCCCAGTAATCAAATATTGTGAAAGGCTAAATGCAATATAATTCATCATGATCGTTGTAATCACTTCATGGGATCCAGTCTTAGCTTTCAACCAACCTGGAATGAAACCCCACAAAGCTCCTGCCAGAACTCCAATCATTAAAGCCAGAGGAACATGAATAATGGGGGAGAGGCCTTTGAATGTAAACCCTGCCCAAGCAGCCATGATGGAACCCATAAATAATTGGCCTTCCCCGCCGATATTAAATACACCTGCCTGGAAGCCAAGAGCAACAGCAACCCCGGTAAGCAAATAGGGTGTTGTTACCACCAGGCTTTCCAGAAAAGGTTTGAATGCCTTTCGTATCGCTTCGGTATCGCCACTGGAAAGAGATTCAACCATCTTCTTAGGATTTCCAAATGATCCAAGGAATAGAGAGGAGTAGGTTTTCCAGATAAACTTTAAGGACTCTTTTATCCCTTCGGAAAACGACACATCGAATGCTTCATAGATTTCTTTTGTCGTCGCTGCAGCAAGGATCCCACCCAATATCAATCCTGTTAAGATGGCCAGAATAATGATTGTGAAGGATGATCTTGAGATCTCCTCATAAAATATTTTAAGAAAATTCTTTTTTCCAGAGACTGTTTTTTCTTCCATTTTCATATTCCTATGTGACGATCTCGTGAACTCTCGTGGGTTTGCGCTTTTCAGTATCGATCTCAGTTGCAATGCCAGCCATTAACAAACCGAGTTCTTCCTTGGTTACAATTTCCGCATCCACAACGGCAAGTATTTTGCCCCGGTACATAACTGCGATGCGATCTGCCAACTGCATGACCTCATCCAACTCGGTGGATACGAGCAGTATTGCACAACCATCATCACGTTTTTCAATCAGGCGACGGTGGATGTATTCAATAGAACCCACATCCAGACCGCGTGTTGGTTGGGAGGCGATCAACAATTTGATTGGTCTAGAAAATTCCCGTGCGACGATCACCTTCTGCTGGTTGCCGCCGGAAAGCCCACTGACTGATACGGTTGTGCTGGGTGTGCGGATGTCAAAGTCTTTAACCAGCTGCTCAGCATTTTGATGGATCTTTTCAGGCTGTAAAATAATCCCTTTTGCAAAGGGTTCCTGATAATAAGTGTTGAGCACAAGATTATCCTCCACAGGGATCTGCAGCACAAGGCCATCCTTTTGGCGGTCTTCCGGAATATGCGCTACTCCAAGTTCAGTGATCGTCCGTGGATCACTGTTTGTTGTTTCCGTGCCGAGGATGCTGATTTTCCCGAGTTCTGCTTTCATCAGGCCGGTTAGACATCTCACTAATTCGGTCTGTCCGTTTCCCTGCACCCCTGCGATCCCGAGGATCTCGCCAGCTTGGACATCAAAGGAGATGTTATCCACTTCAATTTTCTTATTCTTATTTACGACCGTTAAGTTTTCTACTTCTAAAACGATGTTTTCAGGTTTAGCTAATTGTTTTTCAACTTTTAGTTCAACCGGACGGCCTACCATCATGGCAGCTAACTTTTCCATATCTGCTTTGTCGGGTGTGGACTCACCAACAACTTTTCCACCGCGGATGACCACAATGCGATCTGCGCATTCCATCACCTCACGCAATTTATGCGTAATGAAAATAATGGATTTGCCTTGTTCGATCAGGCTGCGCATGATCTTAAACAGCTCCTCCACTTCCTGTGGAGTGAGCACAGCGGAAGGCTCATCCATGATCAGGATCTCTGCTTCGTGGAATAATATCTTGATGATTTCTACCCGCTGTTGCAGACCAATTGGGAGATCCTCGATGATGGCGTTTGGATCAATTTGCAGGTTATATTTTTCTGATATATCCAACACTTGTTTTGCAGCTCTGGGTTTGTCTAAAAAACCACCTGTTTTGGTATATTCATTTCCCAACATGACGTTTTCTGTTACGTCAAACACCGGGATTAACATGAAATGCTGGTGTACCATACCGATACCAGCATGGATAGCATCAGTAGGGGATTGAATGTCAATCTTTGTTCCGTTGATGAGAATTTCACCTTCATCCTGTGAATATAACCCGTACAGAATGTTCATTAACGTCGTTTTTCCAGCGCCATTTTCTCCCAGCAGTGCCAGGATTTCACCCTTATGTAACTGCAGGTCTATGTGGTCGTTAGCCAGTACACCCGGAAAACGTTTCGTGATCCCCCGGAGTTCAAGAATTGGTTCCATGTACACCTCACATCCTAAGAGATAAATAATAATATTGAGTTCTATTATACATGAGATTAAAAAAACAGAGCCAGTTAAACTGGCTCTGTTTGATGTTTTTACAATACTAGTGAATTACTTTGAGCGGTAGGCTGTGTAGAATTCTTCTGATGCACCTGTGATTTCACCTGAAGCGACCTTCTCTGCCAGAGCTTCCACTTCGGCCAGTAGATCCGCAGGGATATCAATTGCCTCATTGACTTCAAGCGATGTACCGCCGTTGGCCATTGTCAGGATATAATCCTCACCGCCTGCAAATGTTCCTTTTGTTTCCAGGTTAGCCATGACCTCGTGGACAGCAACGTGCATATTTTTCAGTGCGCTGCCCAAAATTTGATCAGTAAATTGGGGATTGGTGAGTGTCCAGTCCTGATCCATACCGAAGATATAGCCGGCGATTCCGCGCTCCTGCATTGCTGCAGCTGCAGCAGTCCCGAGGTTACCTGCTACTCCATAGATGATATCTGCGTCGTTATCCAATTGTGTTTCAGATATTGCTCTGGCTAAACCCATATCAATCCAGGAGCCGATATTGGTTGCGTTTTCCATATCCGCAGGATCGTAGCCTAAGACTTCAACTTCTGTGCCGTGCACAGTGTTATATTCCATCGCGCCCATGTAGAAGCCATCCATGAAGGAATACACAACAGGACCTGGGAAACCTGTCCAGGTTCCTAACACACCAGTCTCCGTCATCCCAGCAGCCAGATAACCAGCCAGGAAGGAGCTCTGCTCCATGTAGGCGTCAATGCCGATGAAGTTAGGCTTGTCAAATCCGGAAAGATCAACACCAACGAACTTGGTATCGGGATTCGCTTCCACAGCAGCGACACAGGCATCACCCATCATGAATCCCACGCAAATCACAACATCGGATTCTGCATCAATACAAGCCTGCAGGTTAGGTGCATAGTCGTCGGCGCTCTTTGATTCGATGTATGTAATTTCCGAACCAAATTCACCTTCGGCCATTTCCAGGCCTTTCCAAACAGCATCGTTGAAGGATCGATCGCCGATACCTGCACTGTCGGTAACCAGACATGCTTTGTAGGGTCCTTCGGGTTCTTCTTCAGCGGCTTCTTCAACACCTGTGAATTCACTGGCATCCCAGTAACCGGAGTCGATGATCGCTTCTTGCACATTGTCTTTGTCAACTGTGATGACCTCAGACTGCTTGGCGGGAACCATGATCACACCATTGTCATACTCACCGGTGGTCTCAACGGTTTTACCTTCAACAACGGAAACTGCCAATGCGATGGCATCGTCCACCAGCATACGGACGTCCTTCAAAACGGTCATGGACTGTTTACCGTCAATGATGTATTGCACAGAGGCAATCTCGGCGTCCTGGCCGGACACAACGTAGCTGGTGACATCCGTATCTGCACCAAATGCATCAGCAATAGCGCGTGCGGTACCGTCGTTCGGCGCCAGGATAGAAACGTCGCCCTTATCCTCTGCAGCAGCAGCGGTCAGGTTGGCTTCCGCCAGGCTTTTGGCATCATCAAAGTCCCAGTTGGTGGTGATTTGGCTGATGATATCACCCATCTCGTCGCGGGTCAGTTCAGCCTTATCCTGCAATGCAACCGCTTGATCTGAGTTGACGATATAGAAAGTGCCGTCATCTATTTTGGGTTGGAGAACGTTCCAGGCACCCTCAAAGAACAGGAAGGCGTTATTGTCAGTCGCAGCGCCTGCAAACAGGAACAGCGGGTTGCCATCGCCTTCTGCCTTATCAACCAGGTATTGTGCCTGGGCCTCGCCTACTGCCACACTGTCGAAGGTTACATAGTAATCAACAGCTTCTGTGTCAGTGATCAGGCGGTCATAGGAAATGATGGTCACGCCGGCCTCTCGAGCGGCTTCTGCAGATGCGGCAGCAGCAGCACTGTCATGCGGGCACAGGATGATGACTTGCACACCCTTGGTGATCAAAGTTTCAACGTTGGCCTTCTCCTGTGAAGGATCTGCCTGGCTGAAGAGGATCTCAACATCATAGCCAGCTGCACTTAGTTTTTCTTCGAAGCGGGTTTGATCCTGGATCCAGCGTGGCTCATCCTTCGTGGGGAGCACGATACCAACTGCTAATTCTTCAGCTGGTTCTACTACTTCTTCTTCAGTAGGCTCCTCAACGGGTTCCGTCTTTGGGGCACAGGCAGAAAAGATCATGCTGCCAATCACCAGGACGGATAAGATAAACAAAATTTTCTTAGACATACTGTTATTCCTCCTTTAGGAATATTAGTTTAGATTGTGTGGTTGCTGATGCAAACCACTTGAATAAGTATAGTGTTTTATTCTTATCCACACAAGGGATTCGCAAAAATGTTAACATATGCGAATCATCAATCTTGGGGAAGTTCACTCACTGCCTCACCACGGCGAACACCGATCATCATAAAGAACGCAAGCAGCAGGAAGAAGGGGGCAATCACCATCATCAAGCGATAATCATTATTTGCTATTTGGATCGTCCATCCAAAGAAGACTGGTCCTAAGGTGGCTGCCAATTGCGAGAAGAAGTAATAGAGCCCTGTATAGGTGCCGATATGTTCATCATCAGTCATATCCACCACCATTGGCAGCGAGTTGACATTGATCATCGCCCAGCCAATGCCAGCGAACATTAAAATGATCGAAAGTATGTAAAATCCAGACCCCATCAATGAGGCGAATTGAGTGGTCAGGACGTTGGCTGGTATCACATACATGAGGATCACACAGGCGATCATGACACCGATGCCGATCATAATGGTATTCTTTCGTTTGATTTTGTTTGCCAGGATCCCAGCTGGGATAGCCATCAGCATAAAGATCAAACCGATATAAGAAATTTGAAAGGCACTGTCACCGCCATCTAGCCCAAGATGATTAACACCATATAACGTGAAGAAGGTTTCGAGTGAATTATAGGCAATGAACCAGAACAGGATTGCCAGCAGAATGAACATTGGGCTTTTATCTTTTTGAGTGAACACATTTGTAAGATTTTTAATAACCGTATTTTCCATCTTGGTGTCTTTGCCTTTGGCGGCCAGGTGCAGCTTAGAAGAGATATATTCTTTCGGTTCGCGAATGAAGATTAATACCAGGATGGCAGCCAGCACCACCAATCCTCCTCCGAGAAAGAAGGGGTAGCTGGGATTGATGCGGTAAAGTGGACCGCCGATCAGGGTTGCCAGCACAGCTCCCAATCCACCCATCAGGTTGATGACACCATTTGCCTGTGAGCGTTGTTTGGAAGGGGTGATATCAGGCATGAGCGCCACAACAGGCGTTCGCCAAAAAGCCATCGCAAGTAAAAGGGTGATGCAGCTGAAGATGAATAATGGCAGAACCTGAGAATAAGGGATGAGGCCAAACATGGCTGCCGCCAAGGGCGCACCCACCACTATGAATGGTAAGCGCCGTCCAATTGGTGACCGCAACCGATCAGAAAATACCCCCAGGGCTGGCTGTATGATCAGGGCAGCGATGTTGTCCAGTACCATGATAAATGCTATGAAACCAGCCTGTAGGCCAAAGCGCTCATCGAGGATCAACGGGACAAAGGCATTATAGACTGACCAGATTACGCTGACGCCAAAAAAGCCAAAGCCCAGTAGGAAAATCTTCAAATAATTTAGTCGTTTAGGTTGCATTTTTTCTCCATTAGTTATGTTGATTTTGGTGAGTGGATAATTTTGGATCAAAGCCAAGTTCCCTTAAAAAGTCCAGGTCTTCCTGGCTCAAATCTGCATAAGTGAGTAAATCTGGTCTATGTTCGAAGGTACGCTGGAGCGCTTTTTGCCTGCGCCATCGGTCGATAGCTGCGTGGTTACCGGAGACCAGCACGTCAGGCACTTTCCAGCCGCGAAATTCCGGCGGTCGAGTGTAGTGGGGGTATTCAAGAAGTCCGGAAGCATGAGAATCATTGATAGGTGCTTGTGGATCGCCAAGTACACCCGGCAGGAGTCGAGAGATTGCATCGATCATCACCAGTGCCGGGAGCTCACCACCTGTCAGCACATAGTCACCGATGGAAATGGAATCAGTCACCAGGTGCTGGCGAATGCGCTCGTCCACGCTTTCATAGCGCCCACAAATCAATGCCAGGTGGGGAATTTTGACCAATTCAAAGGCTGTCTGCTGGGTAAATGTCCGGCCCTGAGGGGAAAGCAAAATCACAGGACATTGAGGGGGTGACCCAAGGATGGATTCCGCGGCCGCGAAAATTGGTTCCGGCTTCATGACCATTCCTCCGCCACCTCCATAAGTGGTGTCATCGGTGGTGTGGTGTTTATTGGTTGCCCAATCGCGTATGTTGTGGGAATGGATTTCGAGTAGTCCAGAATCCTGGGCGCGTTTTAAGATGCTGGCGCTGAGGTAGGGACTAAAAACTTCAGGGAATAATGAGAAAATATCAAATCGCATATTTAGGCTTTTGTGTGGCACCACTTTCCTGGTTGGTTTGATCGCTTAATGGTTTACCATTCCGGTTGGGTTAATAGACTGCTTTTATTCAGAGCCGAAAGCATTTTGATAATCTTTGATAGCCGCTGTGACTATTTTTTTCGCTTTGTTGGGTCCAGATACACCAATGATCTCAATACCCGGGTCCTTGCCTTCAACCATTTTATAGGTCCGGAAGTAATGCTGCAGCCTTTCGACAATCACATCGGGCAGGTCTTTGATGTCACGAATGTCACCATAAATATGGTCATTTTCCAGGACGGTGATGATTTTATCATCTGCCTCGCCATGGTCCAGCAATTGGATGACCCCAACAACGACAGCGTTCAGGAAAATCTCGGATCGATTGATGAGTCTTTCGCTAATGACGCAGATATCCAGGGGATCACCATCACCCCGTTTTGCTTGTTTCGAGAGTTCTTTTACATTTTCATCGCAGTAGGTGCGGGGGATAAACCCGTATAAGGATGGGGTCAGGGAGGAGGTTCGTTGGGGACGGTCGACAAAAAGGTAACCGGTTTCTTTATCCACTTCATATTTGATGTGATCAAATGATGTCATCTCGATGAAGGCATAAACGATATCCGGTGGATTTGGGCCAACTTCCAGGCCATGCCAGGGGTGAGGCCGCCAACGGTAAAAAGGTGCAGGAAAATTTGTTGATTTGCTCATCTATTATCCTTCCTAATCATATCATTTTTATAGATAAATTCTCATCCCACTAGAAACCTAAGAAATTGAGGACTCTTTAGATCATTATTGTCAATGAGGATATCCGCTTTGTCAAGCGGTTTTACCTCTCGGTGATACAGTTGCTGACCAGGAATGTATCGTTCGTGGTATCGGCGTGTTGCTTCCTCGGCGCTGCCGATCAATTTTGTATCGCGCACAACCCCCCTGAACATGCTGTTCTTAAAATCCGTGGCCAGATAGATCGTAAGGTCCCAATAAGGAAAAAGTTCCGGTCGCAGTAAGAAGATGCCATCCATGATCAGGATTTCGTCCTCGGACGCTGTTCTTAATGGCGATTTCATTGAGCGATCACGATGTAGATCAAAAGCGGAAGTTTGATAGCGCCGGTTTCCATCAGGGCCCAAGGGTTCTAATAATTTTTCGATCAGTGATTTGTAATTATATGAGTCGAAATAGAAGCCTTCCGGGGACAGGCTCCCTTTTTCCCAGCGGATCGATTTAGGGTTATGAAAGTCGTCCACACTCGCTCGAATGATCTGCCGATGACTTTTATTCAGATTTTGCACCAATTCTTCAGCCAGAAAAGTCTTTCCCGCAGCATCCACACCATCTACCGCTACACGCAAGGGATGTGAACAGGTTATTTGCTGGATTGCTGTTGAAAGTCGATTGATCATTGTGTTGCGTTTCACAGGTTCAATTATAGTCATTCTTTTTAGATGCATCGTAGAATTATTGTATACTTATGATAGGAATTAGGAAATATCATATCAGATAAGGACGATTTCTATGGCTGAAAAAAATTCGTGGGATGAGAAAACTTTATCGGTCTTAATTGATGATCCGATGAATTATCTCAACCGTGAGTTATCCATGCTTAAATTTCAAAGGCGTGTATTATTTGAGGCGACAAATCCGGCCAATCCCTTGCTGGAACGGGTAAGATTTTTAGGTATCCTGGGATCAAATATCGATGAATTTTTCATGGTGCGGGTAGGAGGCCTGGCAATGGGATCGGATGGAAAAAATAGCCGATTCTATTATGAAGACATGCGGCCTGGAGACCAATTAAAGGAGATCCGTAAAGAAGCCCATAAGTTGATCCGAGATGCACAGGATTATTTTAAAGAGGTGTTAAAGCCCGAACTGGCTGATGAGGGGATAGAAATCTTCCATTACGAAGACCTTAGCAAAACGCAAAAATCCCGTGTCGATGCATATTATAAAGAAGTGATATTTCCCGTTTTAACACCGCTGGCCTTTGACCCGGGACACCCTTTTCCGCACATCTCGAATTTGAGTTTCAACCTGGCTATCCTGGTAGAAGATCAATACGGAATCCGTCATTTTGCCCGATTAAAAGTCCCGGGATCATTGCCTTATTTCTTGCCAGTTCATAAAGCAGCTTATGATTCCTCTCCACGCGCAAAGCGAGCCAGAAAATACAATTTTGTTTGGATCAGTGATGTGATCATGTCGAACCTGGCGGATTTATTCCCTGGAATGAAAGTGATTGAGGCTCATCATTTCCATGTAGTTCGGAATGCCGAGGTTGAACTGGGGGGGGTTGGAGGTGATGGACCTTTTAGAGGTGATGGAAGAGAGCGTCCGCCGCCGGCGATTTGGCTCTGTTGTGCAGTTAATGGTCAGTAAAGCCATGCCTGATCATATCTTAAAAATCCTGGTTGATAATTTAAATGTTGAGCCACAATTCATTTATACCTATGACGACCCGGTCATTTTGCGCTATTTATCCCAAATCTCCCAGACAGATCGACCGGATCTAAAGTTTGAAAAATTTTCTCCAGCAGTGCCTTCAGATCTTCAATTTGAACATGGCTCCAGCCCTGGACAGTTTTTCTCCGTGATCAAGAAAAAAGATATTATGCTGCACCATCCTTATGATTCATTCGATCCAGTAGTGGAATTTTTGCATAAAGCAGCGATTGACCCGGATGTTTTGGCCATCAAGCAAACTTTATATCGTGTAGGCAGGAATTCGCCAGTGGTCCGTGAATTGCTGCAAGCCAGGCGGGATTATGGGAAGCAGGTGGCAGTCCTGGTGGAGTTAAAAGCCAGGTTTGATGAGGAAAGTAATATCGAATGGGCAAAATTGCTGGAGCAAGAGGGAGTGCATGTCACCTATGGATTGTTGGGATTGAAGACCCATTCTAAGATCGCCCTTGTGGTGCGGAAAGAAGGCGAACATATT
>JAYELT010000188.1:0-22346 GCA_034717715.1 Chloroflexota bacterium
GCTGATACAATTACTTTGTCAGTTTCTACTGACATGTGAGAGCTCCTTTCAGATCTGATGTTCAAATCTATTTTGAGGGAGTTCTCCTTTTTTGTCTACTAAAATATGCCATTATGATACAGTATCATGTGAGAGTGTTGAAAAACTAATTGCTATATTGGTTGCATTTTCTTACCAATGATTGGATATCCTTAAATATCAAAATAACATGAATAAACACGCAATTGGAGGGGCAGACCTGCCTCAGCCCCCCGGAGGGGGCAGTGTCTGCCCAGGGCAACCACAGAGGGTTGCCCCTACGAAATTAATCAAATGTTTACAATTCACAATTTTCAACGGCCTCCTATGTGGCTATTGCATATGGAAATATTATCGATAAATTACTCTTGTAGAAATAGTTCCTCATAATCCTCATTTTACAATACCAACTCGGATAGAAATTACCCCCCACACACCAATTCAAGAAATTATCCGGAAGCTACTTATCATATACAGATACCTATCTTTGGGTTCAGCAGTCAATTATCCAGCTAAATCAATCACGTACACGAAATGAATTTTATGGGTACAATAGCATGTGTTATTATGATATTTTTGTCGATACCCTCAATCTCAACAGTCAATTTTAAGAATTAAGTTGCATATATATCCTGAAACATAAGAACATCTCTTTGAATTGAAAATCTTTATCACGAAAGTACTTGTGGATGACAACGCAAACTGCTGATCGCGTTTCCGAATATAGTTTCACGACAAAGTACAGCACAAATAAACGGACTCCCCTGTTGTGGATCCTTTCTCATGCCATTCATCAATGGCCTTGGATTTTAATGGCCGTGATCGGTGCTATCAGCAATGCCGCTTTGGCAAGCGTTGTGCCAATTTTCATTGGTCGAGCATTTAATGAAATATTATTGCCAGAACCATCACTTATCGTAATCGGACGTTTTGCTCTAATAATCGGGTTCTCTCAAATAATTCGTGGCTTATTACAATTTGCCCGAAATTACGGATTCGAAATAATTGCACAGAACATTGAGAAATTTGTACGGCAGGAACTTTATATCAATCTTCTTGGAAAGAGCATGACCTTCCATAATTTGCAATCTGTCGGTGATCTTATGGCTCGAGCTACGAACGATGTCCGTGAGGTTAACTACATGTTCAGCCCGGGTGTCAATCTTGTGTTTGGTTCCCTGAATTTTCTCTTCATCCCCTTAATCGTTGGTCCAACTTATCACATTTCACTCATTGCAACTCCTGCGGCATTTATCATTTTATATTTTTTAATATTATGGCATTACCTAAAAATTTTAAATCCAATAACCAGCCAGGTTCGACAAACATTTGGCAACCTAAATAGTCGGTTGGCTGAAGCAATCGATGGGGTGGAAATTGTAAAAGCTTCAGCTCAGGAGAGTGAGGAGATTGCCCGTTTCGGAAATAATGCCATTGACTATCGTGATGCATCCATTAAACAGGGATTTATTGAAAGCCGGTTTTTACCTTTACTCCTGATAAGTATTGCTTTAGCAGTTGGACTTGCACATGCGTTATTTCTATTTCAACAGGGGCAAATCTCGATTGGAGACATCATTGCTTATTTTGGCACGTTAACATTATTGGGTTTTCCAACATTTATCTCCCTATTTGCTTATTCACAAATTTCGTTGGGTTTCGCCGGTGCAAGGCGTATTCTCGAATTACTAAAGATGGAAAACAAATTAGATCAAAACACCGAAGGTAACAATCAAACGATTGAGGGGAAGATCGAGTTCAATCACGTGACTTTTGGATACAATGACGATGAGCCAATTCTCAAAGATATTGTTCTAAACATAGACCCCGGACAAACCGTTGCGATTGTCGGTCAAACAGGATCCGGAAAAACCTCTTTGGTCAAATTAATCAATCGAACCTTTGATGTTCAGTCAGGTGAAATTCTGGTAGATCATGTGAACGTGCAAGATTGGTATCTCGAAGCTCTCCGCAACCAAATCTCCATAATTGAACAGGATATCTTTTTATTCTCACGGTCTATTGCGGAAAATATTGCATTTGGTAAACCAGATTCTACTCGTGAAGAGATCATTCAAGCCGCCAAGGAAGCCCAAGCGCATGATTTCATCATGAGTTTTGAAAATGACTATGAAACCGTGATTGGGGAACGAGGCACAACACTTTCAGGTGGACAACGCCAGCGATTAGCCCTTGCACGCGCTTTCTTAACCTCCCCAAAGATCTTGATTTTAGACGACTCAACCAGTGCAATAGATAGTGAAACTGAGGACAGGATACAGCAAGCCATTTTCCGAGCAGCAGAAGGCAGGACAACGCTAATCATAACCCATCGATTATCTCAAATACGTTGGGCTGATCTGATTGTTGTTTTACGTCAGGGAGAGATCACTGATATCGGTAAACATGAAGATCTAATGCAAACGTCAAAATCCTACCAGAGAATTTTTAGCGAGTAAGTATGGGTTTCTTTTCAGGTTTAGCAGCAGAAAAATATGACCGGCAGTATTCTGATCAGAAACTATTCTCGCGCATCTTCGATTACTTCAAATCCAAGTTAAGTTATCTTATCATCATCGGTGGCACAATTATCCTTAGATCCATCATTGAAGCCTTCAACCCTGTGATTGTTGCTAAAGGGTTGGATATGGTTACGCAAGAGTCGATCACATCCAGTTTTATTTTTACATTATCTGGAATAATACTTGGATTAGGCATTCTAAGTTGGTTCTGCAATCTCCTGCGGCGACGATATTCAGCTAAAACGATTGCTGAACTCACACAACAGCTCGCAACCGATGCCTTTAAAGCTTCCATGCACCAAGACATGTCTTTTCATGACAATTTCAGCTCCGGTAAGATTGTTTCACGGATCACCTCAGACACACGTGAATTTAGCCAGTTAATCACCCTTTCAACCGATGTATTAATGCAGCTGATTTCCTCAATTATTTTAGCTGTAATCCTTGTCCAGACAGAGTGGCGATTGGCAATCGCGATATTCTTTCTTATCCCCTTGCTGTTCTTTCTTGTCATGCGCTACCGCCATAATGCACGCAAAGTTACACGAGATGGAATGCGAGCAATGGCAAATGTCAATTCAACCATCAAAGAGACGATCAGCGGCATTGCCGTTGCTAAGAATTTCCGCCAAGAGAATTCAATCTTTGAGGAATTTGAAGAAGCGAATCAAACTTCATTTATAGTCAATATCAAACGAGGTTTTATTCTATCGATTGTTTTCCCAGTTCTTAGAACAATTGGTGGGGTCGCAACAGCCATGATGGTTTATTTTGGTGCTTTGACGGTTACAGAAGGTCTGGTGAGTGCAGGTGCCTGGTATCTCTTCCTTTCCACTCTTGACCGGTTCCTATACCCTGTAATGAGTCTTTCATCATTTTGGACTCAGATGCAGACAGGTCTTTCAGCTGCAGAAAGGATTTTTGCACTGATTGATGCAGAACACTCAGTCAAACAATCTGGATCGATCATACCTAATGATTTGGGGGGACGGATTGATATGCGCCATGTTAACTTCAGATATACACCAGATGAACCGGTTTTACGTGATTTTTCCCTGAATATCATTCCTGGTGAAACACTAGCTCTTGTTGGCCACACAGGTGCAGGAAAGACATCGATCGGTCGTTTGATCACCCGGTTTTATGAGTTTCAAGACGGTGAGATTTTAATTGACGGTAAAGATATTCGGAAATTCGATTTGGTTGCACTTCGCCGAAAAATTGGAATCGTTTCTCAAGTCCCATTTTTATTCTCAGGTACCATCGAAGAAAATATCAGATATGGCTGTCCAAACTGCATCCGACAAGAAATCATCAATATTGGTGAGAAAATTGGTGAAGGTGAATGGCTCAAGACATTGCCAAATGGTCTGGAAACACAGGTTGGCGAACGCGGTTCACAACTTTCAATGGGCCAACGCCAATTGGTTGCTTTGATGCGTGTTCTGATTCAAAAGCCATCAATTTTTATTTTAGACGAAGCAACTGCTAGCATTGATCCCTTTACTGAAAAACAAATTCAAACCGCACTTAACCTTATTTTATCTGAAACAACCAGCATTCTCATCGCTCACCGACTTTCAACAGTCCGATCTGCAGATCGCATTCTGGTGATGCGCACTGGTGAAATCATTGAAGAGGGCAACCACGAAGAACTCCTGAAACAAGGGGAATATTATGCGGAACTATATAATACATATTTCCGCCATCAATCTTTAGCCTATGTTTACGAAACAAAAAAGTATCTTAACAATCCAGGAAATTCTGGATAACACTGCTTAATATTCGATCCAAAAAAATTGATTTCTAAATTCACATCTATATTTTGATTGTAATAGAAATTTGCACTTTGCATCGCAAAGCATTCTTCTCCATTACTTTGCTTAATGTCAATTCAGTTCCTCTTCTACTTCCTTACATCGCCTGGCAAACTTAATAAATGTCACTTTCTTCTATGAAATCAATGGAATTTACTTGACATAATCTGCTGGTGCTTATAGAATTTTAATGCAGTCAGTTAGATGTTAATGGGAAGAGACCGTTTCATCAACAACGGCACCGAAGGTGAAAGGTAAGGATACCGAATCTCTCAGGTAAAAAAGACCCATTAAACAGACACCTCTGAAATATGCTTGCTCGTAGTATTTCACGAGTGCTAACAGAGGATATCACTTATATGATCTAATACAATATTAATAAAAAGGAGTTTATTTATGGAAAACCCCAAAGAATTAAAATACACCAAAACCGATGAATGGGTCAAACTTGAAGGAGATCTAGCCATAGTTGGCATTACAAATTATGCTCAAGAACAATTATCGGATATTGTGTATGTAGAATTCATGGCTGAAGAAGGAGATTCAGTAAGCAAAGGTGATGCGGTTGCCACCGTTGAGTCCGTCAAAGCAGCTGCTGATGTTCAATTCCCAGTTTCAGGAACGATCGCAGCTGTCAATGAAGAACTTGTTGATGCTCCTGAAACCCTTAACACGGATCCCTATGACACAGGCTGGATGATGAAGTTGAAATTTGATGATCCTGCTGAATTAGAGGATTTGTTAGATGCACAAGCTTACGACGCTTATAACGAAGAGCGCGAGGGGTAATGTTTACACCTCATACTCCACAAGAAATTGAGGAAATGCTAAAGGTAATTGGGGTAAATTCAATTGAGGATTTATTTGTACAAGTTCCGGAGAAACACCGCTTCCCAGAACTTAATCTTCCAGAACCTTTATCAGAAATAGAACTCGCTTCATATCTCAAGGAGATCAGCTCAGCCAACGCTTCTACCGAAGACTTCATTTCCTTTCTTGGTGCAGGTGCGTACAATCACTATATACCTGCAGCAGTGGATATGATCCTTCGGCGAGGTGAGTTCTACACTGCTTATACGCCATATCAACCCGAGATCTCACAGGGTACGCTTCAAGCCACTTTTGAATTCCAATCCCTCATGACTGAATTGACAGGTATGGATGTGAGCAATGCCTCTCATTATGACGGTGCGACGACTGCTGCTGAGGCTGCAAACCTGGCATATTATTTTTTTCGAGGAAAAAGGAAAAAAGTCATCGTTTCACGAGCTGTAAATCCCCAGTATCGAGAAACTATACGAACTTATTTGCAAGGTTTTGATGATGTTGTGGTAACAGGCGATGAAGAAACAAGCAAGGCTGGATATGAATTACAAGACCTAATCAGTCTAATTGACAGAGATACATCTATTGTTCTAATCCAATACCCTGATTTCTTTGGTCGGGTTATTGACTATGCGAATTTGGTTGAAAAAGCGCATTCAGTAGGTGCCCTGATTGCATTTGTCTTCAATCCCACCTCCTTGGGTTTATTAAAACCACCCGGAGCGTTCGGTGCCGATATCGCTGTTGGTGAAGGTCAACCACTGGGTATTCCTTTGTCATTTGGAGGGCCTTATTTAGGCATTTTCACAATAAAGGATAGACTCGTCCGTAAGTTAGCAGGTCGCCTGGTGGGAGAAACCATTGATCAAGATGGAAAACGTGCCTTTGTGTTAACCCTCACCGCCCGTGAACAACATATCCGTCGAGAAAGATCAACTTCCAATATTTGTACCAATCAGGGTTTGATGGCACTTGCTGCTACTATCTATTTGAGCTTAATCGGTAAAGAAGGTTTTAAGCAGGTGGCAAATTTGTGTTACCAAAAAGCGCATTATGCAGCTAAAAGAATATCCATGTTAAAAGGATTTGAGCTGGCATTTATTGACACACCGTTTTTCCACGAATTTGTTGTAAAAACACCCCAACCTGTTAGTCAGATCAATCTGCGCCTGCAAAATCATTGGATACTGGGTGGATATGATCTCAGTCAGGCTTATCCTGAGATGGAGAATCACATGTTAATCGCTGTGACTGAAAAGTTATCAAAACATGATATCGATGATTTCATTGCAGCACTGGAGGAGGTAACAGGTGACTGAGTTAACCATTTACGAACTCTCTCAATCAGGACGCAAAGGTGTTACTTTTCCAGAACCTGATGTACCACTGACCCCTCTTCCTGAGGATTTTCTGCGGGAATCTCTCCACTTACCTGAGCTTTCTGAATATGATGTTGTCCGACACTTCACTAACCTTTCAAAACTGAATTATTCCATTGATGGTGGTTTTTATCCATTAGGTTCCTGCACAATGAAATACAACCCAAAAATCAATGAAGAGGTAGCCCGATTGCCTGGCTTTGCCAACACTCATCCTCTCCAACCGATCGTAAGCATTCAGGGAAACCTGTATCTTATGTATCAACTCCAGGAATGGCTACAAGAGATCAGTGGTTTTCATAGGGTTTGTCTAACGCCTGCTGCCGGCGCTCAGGGTGAATTAGTTGGGGCTTTGATCATTAGAAAATATCATCAAGTCAATAATAATAATCGACGTAAAAAGATCCTTATCCCTGATTCAGCACACGGGACCAATCCAGCAACATCCTCAATGACCGGTTTTAAGGTGACCCCACTCGCTTCTGATTCACAGGGAAATGTTGACCTTGAATCACTTAAGGCAGAGTGTGATGAGACCTTAGCGGGTTTGATGTTAACAAACCCGAACACACTTGGTTTGTTTGATGAAAATGTCGAGGAAGTTATTCGTTTAGTTCATGAGGCGGGTGGTTTGGTCTATGGTGACGGAGCAAATTTAAATGCCTTGCTGGGTGTATTACGCCCAGGAGACATCGGTTTTGATATCATGCACTTTAACTTGCACAAGACTTTTTCTACACCTCATGGCGGGGGTGGTCCTGGTTCTGGTCCTGTGGGGGTCTCAGAAGCACTCTCAGAATATCTGCCAAGCCCGATCATTACAATCATAGAAGAGGGAGATGAAGAAACACCGCCATTTTTCGGTTTCTATAAGCCTGAGCTTACTGTTGGGTCAATGAAGGCTTTCTATGGTCACTTTGGAATACATATCCGTGCTTTTGCTTATATTGCAATGCATGGATCTAAAGGTTTACGGGATATTGCTGAAAAAGCTGTCTTGAACGCAAATTACTTGATGACGAAAATTAAAAAGGATTATGTCCTTCCCTTCAAAAGAACTTGCATGCATGAATTTGTCGTCGAAGGAGCTTGGGTGGACCTACCTGATGTTCACGCCCTGGATATCAGCAAACGATTGATGGATTATGGCTTCCATCCTCCAACCAACTATTTTCCGTTGATTGTAAGAGAAGCACTGATGATTGAGCCAACTGAAACCGAATCCAAGCAAACGCTGGATGCTTTTGCTAAAGCAATGAATGCTATTGCAAGAGAAGCAAGAGAAAATCCAGAACTACTTCACAAAGCGCCTTTCACTACACCTGTCCGGCGATGTGATGAAGTAAAAGCAGCAAAAGATTTGATCCTCTGCTGCTGGGTGCCGGATTAATAACCCTGAAATTCAAAAATTAAGCGTTGGGATTTTATCTCAACGCTTTTTTATCAATCTTTTAGAATGAGGCTAACAGGACAGTGATCGGACCCCATGATGTCGCCGTGAATGATTACATCCTCAACAAATTTCATTACCTTCTCCGACACTAAAAAGTAGTCTAATCGCCATCCAGCATTATTCTTTCGGGCATTAAAACGATACGTCCAATAAGTATATTCCTCTCGTTCCGGGTGCAACTCACGAAACGCATCCACAAAGCCATGCTCTAAATACAAATCGATCCATTCCCGCTCTTCAGGAAGGAATCCAGTGTTTTTCGTATTGGATTTCGGATTTTTTAGATCAATCTCATTATGAGCAGTATTAAAATCACCCGTTATGATTATGTTTTTTCCATCCCGGTGTAATCTATCACAAATTTCCAATAATTTCTCATAAAATGACAATTTGTATGGTACCCGTTTATTTTCCTGGCCTCCGTTTGGAAAATAAATATTATACAAGTAGAAATCCTCATATTCCGAGCGAATGACTCTCCCCTCTACATCAAATTCTTCTATTCCTATACCTGTTTCTATTTTGATAGGTTCTGGTTTGTAAAAAGTTGCAACACCACTATAACCCTTTCGTTCAGCGGAGTGCCAAACAGAGCGATAACCATCAAGAGCAGCTTGCTCTTCAGTAATCTGATCGAGTTGAAGTTTTGTTTCCTGAAAACATAAAATATCGGATCCCACTTCTGGAATCCAGGATAAAGCTTCTTTTCTCAAAATTGCCCGGAAACCATTCACATTCCATGTTGTAATTTTCACAGTTCTTCCTTTCACTTCGCTTTATGCATATGGTAGACTTCTTACTTGAATGGCAGAAGCCAACATTTGGGTTGATTTTACTCAGCCTTTAGATTTTTATAAAGAGCGAATTATTTATTATGATGAAAAGATCGATTAAAATCTCTTTTGGACTATTCGTTATTCTGTTGTTATTGTCATTTAACGTTCCCATGTTCAAATCAACTGTTCAAGCAGCGTCAGACAAGCAGCAGGATGCTACATACATTGTCCAGCAAGGCGACACACTAAGTTCCATTACACTGCGTTTTGGAATATCATTAGATGAGCTCTTATCTGCAAATGATATTTCAGATCCCAATTCGGTGAATATTGGTCGAAGGTTGATCATTCCTGGTTTAGAGGGAATTTCAGGAGTTCTCACATCTGAAGTATTGCCATTTGGAAGTACACTGACAGGTCTCACACGTCAATATGAACTTGATCAAAACGATTTGGTCTCACTCAACCGAATTACCAGCCCTTCCGAAACAATCGCTGGTGTGAAATTCATCATTCCAATCAATGAAGATGAAGAAGGGCTTGTTCCCTTAACAATAATGACAAAAGATACTACTCTTCTTGAAGCAGCTATCCAGGCGAACACTTCCCCTTGGACTTTGATCAGGGATAATCAATTATCTGCAAACTGGGATGTTTTGCCAGGAGAAACCCTTTATAGTAACGGTGATAAAGGAAATACATTCACCATTTTTCAGGATGTAGATGGGATTATCATCATTGACTTACCGATCATCCAAGGTGAAACCTTGCAGGTTGCGATTTCTACTGATACGACATCAGAATTCAGCGGCAAATTTAATAACGATGAACTCTACTTCTTTACAGATGATGATATGACATATTATAGTTTCCACGGCATCCATGCTATGATGGAGCCTGGACCCTATCCTCTTGAGATCACTGCCACTTTATCCGATGGCACGATTCAATCCTTTGAACAACTTGTTATGCTATCAGCTGGTGCCTATGGGGATGAATGGGTCAATGTGCCAGAAGAATACCTCGATGAATCTATCATTATAGAAGAAGATGCATACCTCCAACCTATCTTGAATGAAGTGTCATCAGAAAAGTATTGGGAAGGGCGTTTTCAATCCCCCGTTGATGAACCGCTTGTAAATAGTTCTTTTGGCCAGCGACGAAACTATAATAACGGTGTGCTTTTCTTTTATCACACTGGAATGGATTTTGCAGTTAATGCTCCAAACCTAAACGTATATGCCCCTGCTGCAGGGGAAGTCGTTTTGGCCGAAGCACTGACAATAAAAGGAAATGCGATCTTGATTGATCACGGTTGGGGTGTTGTTTCTGGATATTGGCACCTTTCAGAATTCTATGTATCCGCAGGTGATTTTGTTAAACCAGGTGACATCATTGGCCAAATCGGTAACACCGGACGTTCTGCTGGTCCTCATTTACATTTTGAGATTGATATCACTGGAACGCCGGTAAACCCCCAGACATGGTTGAACCAGGAATTTCCACGGCAAGGACCATGAGTCAAATCAAGGGAAATCCTGGCACGTTTTCTTTTAAACAAAAACAAGCACTTTTAATTTGTGCTTGTTGTGTAATGCGCTAGGAGGGAATCGAACCCTCACGCCTCAGCGGCACGTGGCCCTCAACCACGCCTGTCTGCCAGTTCCAGCACTAGCGCCGGAGCAGAAATAATTATATCCTGCTAAGAGTTGTTGTCAAGCAAATTATTAGTATGATAGTAAGGAGCAAGAAATGACCATCGTTTTGGATGCTATGGGAAGCGATGACCGACCAGGTCCTGAAGTACAGGCAGCTGTCACCGCATCAAATCTGTTAAACGAAAATATCACTTTAGTTGGGGATAAAACAGTATTGCGAGAAGAATTGATCGCCATTCCAGGAGATCACTCCAGAGTACACATTGTCCATGCACCTGAAGCGCTCGATATGAGCGATCATATCGCTGAAGCACGTTCTAAGAAGCAGAATACGATGCGTGTGGGCATGGATTTGGTTAATACCGGCGAGGGTGATGCATTTATTACTGCCGGAAATACTGGCATGGCGATGTATTATGCAAAGAAAATATTTGGGGATATTCCTGGTGTAATTAGACCTTGCCTATGCGCAGTATTTCCAGTCAGGAACGGACACGCCGTTGTTTTGGATATTGGTGCAAATGCTGAATGCAGACCTGAGTTCCTCGTTCAATTTGCTATTATGGGAAATATTTTCGCTCAAACCATGTTGGATATCGCAAACCCAAGAATTGGATTGCTTGCAAACGGTGAGGAAGAAGGCAAAGGGAACAATCTGGTTAGAAATACTTATCCCATGCTGAAGAATTCCAACTTGAATTTTATCGGTAATGTTGAAGGTAAAGAACTTTTTGGCGGACAGGTAGATGTTGCTGTCACAGATGGATTTACAGGCAATGTCATGCTCAAGTCCACGGAAGCAGTAGCAAAATTAATCGTTGATATCCTCAAAGAGGAATTAATGTCTTCTCTCCGCACCAAGATGGGTGCCCTGCTTGCTAAACCAGCTTTTGGAAAAATTAAAGAAATGCTGGACCCATCAGAAATCGGCGCAGCTCCGCTCTTAGGGATTGATGCACTCGTATATGTTGGTCACGGCCGTTCGGACGCTCGCGCAGTTGTTAGTTCAATTCGTGCTGCGAAGCAGGCTGTTGATAATCAGCTTCTAGGAGAACTTCGCAAATCAATCATCAAAAATGTACAAAAGGAATAAGGAAATAAAATGAAACTTGTCTTAAATGAAAAACTGATCAAACGTAACAAACTAATTGGAAACATCACATCCTATGTTGGGATCGCAATTTTAGCAGCGGGTTTAATCCTTAACCTCAAACCCGACCCCACCAGAACATTAATCTCCTTTATCGCATTGATTGTTGGTTTTATCGTTGCTCAGGTCAGCACATATTTTGTCAGCAGATTTGGTAGAAGCCCACGATTTGATGAGATCATGGCAGATAACTTATCAAAATTGAACAATACATACTCCTTCTATGTATATAGCAGCCCTGTACCAATGCTGCTTGTTGGCCCCTCTCGAATTTGGATACCAATTCCTATTTCAGCAAGTGGTGAAATTTCGTATGATCAAAAATGGCGGCAGCGTGGCGGTTCTTTCTTTATGAAGCTTTTTGGACAGGAGAATTTGGGTCGTCCAAGCCAGGATGTTAAATCAAGGGAAAAACAAATCTATGAATTCCTGACCAAAAGCTTAGAAGAGAATGAAATTCCCCCCATTAAAAGCGTTTTGGTGTCTTTCAATCCCAAAGCATCGATTGGCGATGTGGAAAATGCGCCGACATCTATCGTTGAGGCAAGTGCAACACGACGGCTTATACGCAAATTTGATCGGAAAACAGAGGAGGAGATCCCTCCTGATGTGTTGGATAAGATAAATGATCTGCTGGACGGATAATTTTATTTAATATTCGTTCAATCCTGCATAATCTAATAATATTCGGATCTCTTCTGGTTTAAGGTATCGGAAATTGCCGGGCTGCAGTTTTCCTAATTCAAGTGGACCAATTCGCACACGACGGATTTCCCTAACAGGAAGCCCAATACGGGCACCAGTCCTGCGTATTTGCCTGTTCTTCCCCTCTCTCAACACGACTGTTAACCACGCACCAGATTTGGTATAAGTCCTGACATCTATTTGAGCAGGTAATGTTCTGTAACCATCCTCTAAAACAACACCCCGTCGCCAAATTGCTAATTGTTCTTCATCAGGGCGTTTTGTTACTCTTACTTCATATTGTTTATCATGTTCATAGCGAGGATGTGTTAACCTGTTCGCTAATTTTCCATCATTCGTAAGTAAGACCAACCCTTCACTATCGAAATCCAATCTGCCAACCGGATAGAGATATCTGTGATCTTTAACCAGATCAAAAATGGATGGCCGGGGGTCGTCTAGCGCTTTCAATGAAAGCATATTACGCGGTTTATTCAAGAGAATATAGACCTTCTTTTCAGCCTTTCCAATTAAATTGCCGTCTATACAAATTTCATCTTTTTGGGGGTCAGCTTTTGCTCCAAGTGTGATCACCTGGCCATTAACTGTAACTCGTCTGTCGATAATGAATTTTTCACACCCGCGACGTGACCCATATCCTGCTCTGGAGAGAATTTTCTGTACTCTATCCTCAGACATTATGTTTTCAACACTTCCTTTGAACCATTTTGATGATTACTTTCCTCCAGGGCATCAAAGTCTACAAAGGGAAGATCATCTATTGACTCTAATCCAAAATACTGTAAAAAAACTGGCGATGTTCCATAATAAATTGGGCGGCCAGGCGTATCAGCACGCCCCAGATCTTCGATCAAACCTTTAAAAAGAAGGTTGCGCAGGACACTATCGCTGTTCACACCTCTTACGACATCGACCTGTGGACGAGTGACCGGTTGTTTGTATGCCACGATGGCAAGTGTCTCAAGCGCAGCCTGTGATAAAGTGCTAGGGGCTTGAAGTCCCAAAAATTTTTCAACCGTTTCACTGATGGCAGGATCAGTTGTTAACTGAACCTTGTTTTTTACGCGCATCAGGCGTAATCCATGACCATTCTCTTTATAATAATTTTCTAATTCTAATAGGCAAGATTCGACTTCTTTTTCTTTTATTTCAAGGGTTTTTGACAATTGATGTATACTAACAAGCCCTGAAGAAACGAATAATAAACCTTCAATTTTAGCTAAAAATTCTTGCATAATTTCATCTTTTGGCATGATCTAATATAAATATACGACTGTTTTGGAGCAAAATGATTATACTCCATAAACATTCAACCAAATCGATGCTGATGCTGGTAAAATTTCATCAGAGCTTAGAATTTTTGGAAAACCAATTGATGCTAAAAGACATCTAGGAGCAAGGATATGCGAATATTATTAACGGGAGCAGCTGGATTTCTCGGATCACATCTCACCGATCGATTAATATCAGAGGGACACCAAGTCATTGGGATGGACAACTTCATAACTGGCCACAAAGAAAACCTTGCTCACCTTTCTGGAAATCTTAATTTCAGTTTTATTCGTCACGATGTATCAAATTTCATATTCGTTCCGGGAAACATTGATTATGTTCTTCATTTTGCTTCACCAGCCAGCCCAAATCCCACCTCTCCTCTTGGCTATCCTAACCTTCCCATTCAAACCCTGAAAGCTGGTGCTCTGGGTACACACAATTCACTTGGTGTTGCCAGAGCTTATAATGCAAAGTTCCTTTTAGCTTCAACAAGTGAAATCTATGGTGATCCCCTGGTCCATCCTCAAACGGAAAGTTATCAGGGAAATGTGGATCCAATTGGCCCTCGCTCAGTTTATGACGAAGCGAAACGATTTGCGGAAGCTTTGACGATGGCATATCATCGATTTCACAATATTGACACACGCATTGTAAGGATCTTCAACACCTATGGCCCCAGAATGCGGTTGGATGATGGCCGTGCAATCCCCAACTTCATACAACAAGCTCTTAGAAACGAACCTCTGACGATCTATGGTGATGGAACTCAGACACGCAGTTTTTGTTTTGTTGATGATTTAATAGAAGGTATATTTCGATTAATGATGAGTGATTACCATAAGCCTGTTAACATTGGAAATCCCACAGAGATTAGCATCCAAGAATTAGCGGATATTATAAATGGGACAATCCATAATCAAATGGGGACGATAACAAAAACAGCAGAAAGACTTGGCAATGACCCTCAACGGAGGCAGCCAGATATCACACGAGCGAAGGGGATACTAGGTTGGGAACCAAAAATCAGTTTCAGGGAAGGCTTGACGAAGACAATTCCTTTCTTTAAAAAGAAAATGGCTCTATGAGTCTCATTAGAAATAAACATGAGAGAATTCGGTTCCTCAGGTTTTCCGTTGTAGGAATAACCGGAGCAATTGTTGATTTTGGAGTAATGAATCTATTACGTCTTGTCTTTAATGTGCCGCTGGTTTGGTCTCAAGGCATATCCTTTATCTGTGCTGTGATTAACAATTTCCTTTGGAATCGATATTGGACATACCCTGAATCTCGCACAAAAAGTGCACCAAAACAACTCATTCAATTTTTTATCATTAATATCATTGGCATTCTCATTCGAACCCCGCTGGTCCCATGGTTGGATAAAATGTTCCTCACATTATTATCAAAAACCACCTTCAAATTGCCATTAGAAAATTTTATCATCAGTCAAAATTTTGCATTAGCCATCAGTATCTGTATCATTATTTTTTGGAATTTCTTCGCGAATCGCTATTGGACATACAGTGATGTTCCCACAGAATAGAAAGATAGGAACACAGGTGATGAATATCCATTCGTTTAAAATAGTTGAAAGATTCACCCTTATGAGGATCAGTTATCGAAAAAGATCAGAGTTAGCCTTGCAAGGAGAAAAGCCGATATGTGGAAAACGGTTCATCCTTGATAATGTTTATGTCTTGGCGCTGCCAAGTCGTTATTCCAACATATTGACAGCCAGGAAAGTAAATCAGGGATTTGATCCATGCGTGTGATATCTGGTAGTGCAAAAGGGATAAGATTGTCAAGCGTTCCAGGAAAATCAACTCGTCCGATTACCGACCGAGTCAAAGAGGCACTTTTTAATATCCTGGGATCTACAGTCGTGGGGACATCAATCTTAGACCTATTTGGTGGAACAGGCGCAGTTGGTATCGAAGCGCTATCGAGGGGTGCCTCCCATGCTCATTTTCTAGATACTAACTTTCGTGCATTTAGAACCATACAAGAAAACCTTAAAACGACCCGACTGGAAGCCAGTGCGACCATACTAAAAAGAGATGCCTTTGTATATCTTCATGAAGAAGATGAGAGGCAATTTGACCTTATCTATATCGCCCCACCCCAATACAAGGATCTATGGATAAAAGCAATGCAAATATTGGATGATAATCCAGGCTTATTAAATTTGGATGGAATTGTCATTGTACAAATCCACCCTAAAGAATATAAAGAGACTGTGGTTTTCAGGAATTTTCAACCTTACGATGAGAGAAATTATGGAGATACACGATTGATCTTCTATGATCGAGTCTCAATGCAATGAAATGCATAACTTTCCATTTTCATCATAAGAATATTTCCCTATAATCATCGCATCACATGGATTATGAGAAATGATCCTGGGCAATAGAACAGGCAAATCTTCAACCATTGGGATTTTGTTTAGATCAGATATTTTGATCCACTCAAGGTCACCTTCTTGTGAAGATATAAAATCTGTCTTTTCATATTCCCCCCGAAAAATGAAAACCGCGACACCAGCGTTATCAGAAATATGGATCATTATTTGCCCGATCAGACTCAACTCCACATCTGTGATCCCAGCTTCTTCCTTTAGTTCACGCAACGCAGCTTCAAGAATATCTTCACCTGCTTCAATGTGACCCCCAATGCCATTATACTTGCCTGGCCAAAGATGTTTTGTGTCCGCTCCCTTTATCAACATCACTCGGCCATGTGAGTCAAAAAAAAAAGATCAAGGTACGTGGTATGACATGATACCTGGTATCATCAAATCCCTGATCAATTACTGGCATTGAACTTCTCCTTAATAGAAAAATCGCCCGGAAAATGTTACTTTACAGACGATTTGATCCAGGTTTACGTCAGGAACATAGGTACACCTAAGAAATCTTTTACTTTAGGTTTGTAATTTTCTTTGTCGTAGTAAGCTTCTACATCCACCTGCTTTTTCCCTGTCAGGACAATCTCTACAGGAATGGTCGTGTACCTTCCCCCCTGTAAAGCAACTAATTTTCCATACTCTTCCCGCCTGATTAATTGCATCGCAAGAGACCCATATGACATAGCCACCATACGGTCAAGTGAATCTGGCGCACCAGAACGCATCACGTATGCAAACTTCTGATAAAGGATGTGTTGATTTGTTATCTTCTTAATTTGGTCAGCAATGATCTCACCAATACCGCCGAGTTTACGATGACCATAAGCATCCTCAGGACCAGACTCGACTATCTCACCACCCTCCATGATAGCGCCCTCAGACACAGTTACTATGGCATAATTTGAAGGATTCTTTCGCTTATCTTCCAGTAAATATTCTGCTAGTTTTTCCATGTTGAACGGTACTTCTGAGATAATTGCTCTATCCACGTACGCCAAAAAAGCACTGACCAAACTGGTCTCTCCTGAATTTCGCCCGAATAACTCAAAAACACCAATTCTCTCATGAGACCCAACAGAAGTCCTTAACTGGGTGATTAAATCAACCGCTCGTGTAACTGCTGTCGAAAATCCAATACAATAATCTGTTCCAAAAACATCATTATCCATTGTTTTTGGAATTGCAACCACGGGAAATCCCTCATGATTCAAACGAACAGAATAGCTCAATGTGTCATCTCCACCGATTGTAATCAAGGCATCTATCCCTAGATGGTCCAAGACTTTCAGAACATGATCGGTGTAATCCATGGTGCCCTTATCATCAATCTTCTTGCCAAGAGCAGAATTTACGAGAAATTCTGGAACATCACTTGAACGTACCATTTGGGGATTAGTACGGGATGTATGCAGGAAAGTACCACCCGTCCTGTCTATACGACGGACATCATCCCGGCTTAGCAGTCTAATGTAATAATCATGTGCGGAAGGTTCATCCAAATTGTACCAGAGTAAACCACCCCACCCACGGCGAATACCAAGCACCTCATATCCCACATCAAGAGCATTGAGCACAACCGCCTTCATTGCAGGGTTCAAGCCGGGAACATCTCCGCCCCCAGTTAATACACCAATTCGTTTCTTCATTGATACTTCTCCTTCATAAAAACGATTTAAAATATCTTTAGATGATCATTGCATCATGAAAATCTAAGTCCTTTTTATGGGACTAAAACCGGTCAAAGTATAGCATATCTTTCTAACATCAAACAATAATCTATCCTTAAATTCTATGAGTATTGGTCAGCGACCCTTGGAATTTCTAAGGCCCACCACCTGATCCAGATCATGGCAATAAAAAAAAGCATTGGTAAGCCAACTAATATTATTGGTGAATCAATCTCATCAACGAAATTGGCCTCAGGGAGCTGATAAATCCAGGGTCCAACAACGATAATGATTATGATTGCCCAGGAAAGGAGTTTCCCGACCCACTTCCACCTATCATACCAAAACCTAAATACCAAAAAGGCTGCAGGTAGAACGAAATACAATCCGCTGATCGTCAATTGGAGGGTTAATAAAACCGATAACAAAAGAAGCATAAAGGTTTTCCAAATAAAAACACGCCCCGTTTTCTTCCTGATCGTGATCCATAGGATGATCAAGTAAAGGAGAAATATTGAATGCAAGAAAATCATCAGAAAGTTTTCTATGCCAGGCAGAAGCGATGCAGGCAACATGAGCGGCGTTTGGATCCAATCTCCATTCTCAACGGTATTGACAAGAATGTGTAACCAATCCAACGGCCATGTTGGCAATAATAAAAGGGACACGATAAATAAAAATGCCCCACCGGAAAAGTAGGCAATTAGAATCGACCAGCGCCGGCGAGAAATGCTCCAAATAAGGATCGAAATTAGAATAATAAGGGAAATTGGTAGAGAACCCATGGTCAAGGAAAGAATAAATCCTGCAGTGCTATCTTGTTCCTTCAAGATAAGAAAGATCCCTAAAAGAATTAACAAGATCACAATTGGGGTTATTTTTCCCGATAATATCGAATATGCTCCCGGTAACCAAAATGAGAAAAGAAGGATAATGCCCACTTTCTCAATCGTTGATACTTGCCAGCCAGAAAGCGAAATGGATAAATAGCAGATCACACCAATACAAAGAGTGATTATTATTATCCAAATTGCTCTGCTGATTTCATAAGGGATCAAACTGAATGGAAGGTAGAAGATCAGATTAATCAGTGGTTGCTTGAGCGTTGCCGAAACAGGCACTTCTGCAAGATAATCCGATTTTGATACCGTGTTCTCTGCATTTTCAACAACAACAGGATCGTAAGGATTAACCCCTTCCAAAAGCCAGGAACGACCCATAGTCCAGGGAATTACAAAATCATCCTTAAAAGGCACACGTGACATGACCTTGGTTGAATAAAAACCGAGGAAAGTGACAATAATCAGAGCCAGGGCAATGATCAAGTATTGGGACACTGCTGTTCTACGATATCGTTTCTTCATTTATTGGAACCCGTTGAGATTTTACCCTTCACCTGAACTCTGGTCAATTAATAAACATAAAAATACCGAAAAAATAAAGAATCCCCGCCGGTCATTTGCTTTTCGTTATGCGCCTTGAATTTACAGCCCTAATGTAATATTTGTCATCATTAAACCTTACCTGTAATTCGTTCACTAAAATATTATTGTTGATTTTTAAGCTAAAAAAGAGTATTCTCATGTCTATTAATGTAAGATGTGTATTTTCGATCATAATTAAGGTGTCATTTAATTTATTCATTAGAAATGCATTATCGAATTTCCCATTCACTAAAAGGATTCTATGGGTAAGAAGCCTGTAATTAATTCAAAGTCAAATGGAAACAAGAAATTTTCATCGATAGCCCGTTTGATCCAAATTGGTAGAAATAAATCATTTGTAACTATAAACGATATCCTCGAATGTTTCCCAGACGCAGAACAAAATGTTGAACGATTGGAGAAAGCGTTTGCAGCTTTGATCAGCGCTGGTATCCCATATATTGAGGATGCAGAACTTCTGGAACAACCCTCTGATGAAGATATTCAACAAGAAAGACGGAAGCAAAAATTAGAGATCAAATTGGAAGAAGAGGAAAAACATAAAACTCCTGATGATCTCGCAAATATCGATACGGATGACACAATTGGGCTGTATTTGAAAGAAGTAAGCCGTGTCCCACTTCTCAATGCAAAGGAAGAAGTTGAACTTGCACAACGCATTGAAAGTGGACGGATGGCAAGAGAAGAGCTTGCCCGCGGAAATATTTCCCAAAGACGACGATTTGAGCTGCGTCATCTCATAGAAGATGGTTGGTCAGCCCGAGAACATTTGATCACCGCGAATTCTCGCTTAGTCATAAGTGTAGCGAAAAAATACATGGGACGAGGCGTCCCTTTTCTCGATCTCATTCAAGAGGGAAACATTGGTCTAATTCGAGCCACTAAGAAATTTGAGTACCGCCGTGGTCACAAATTCAGCACCTATGCAACATGGTGGATTCGACAAGCAGTTACACGCGCCATCGCAGACCAGGGACGAACAATACGAGTACCTGTGCATATGGGAGATCAAATCAACAAATTACTCCGGATCCAACACCAATTAACGCAGCGATTGGGGCGTAGGCCAACTGTTGAAGAACTGGCTGAAACACTGGAAGTACCACCGAAAAAAATTGAAAATATGATCCAGGTTGCAAGAAGACCTCTTTCATTGGAATTACCGACCGATGATGAGGAAGATTCAATGTTAGGCGACTTCATCGAAGACGACGAAGCCCCTCCCCCCGATGACACCGCAACATATAACCTGCTCAAAGAGCATCTTGTAACAGTTCTTGATTCACTACCTCCGCGTGAAGTGCGGATATTGCAGCTTCGCTATGGCTTATTAGACGGGCAAACTTATACATTGGAAGAAGTTGGCCGTAAAATGGGCGTAACACGAGAACGTGTCAGGCAAATCGAAGCTCAAGCTCTGAGTCGATTGAGACACCCTTCCATAAAACGACGCCTTCGTGATTATCTAAGTGGATGATTATCGGACCACACTCAACAATAGAACCACCCTGGAATCGGGTTGGTTTTTTCTTGACCACCCAACGATAACATCGTATCATGTAATATAGAATGAGCTTTTCTGGTTGTTTTTACAGTTAAATGGATAAGGTTATGGAAAACGAAAATGAAGAAGCATTGAATGGTGAATCAAATTCAGAAAAAAATTTTCACCAAGAAGACATCCCCCTTTGGCTTCAGGGCATTGAAGACTCCCAAGACGAAGATACTATCCCTTTGAAAAAGGCGAGCGATGTTCCAGATCAATGGGTAAAAGAAGTCCCTGAAGATATTGGCGATAAGCTGTCATCACTTGACAACACTGAGGACTCACCTGGAAAGGAAGAAGATATCCCTGACTGGATAGATGATGAGCCGGAAAGTCTATCTGAGAGAACTTCTGATTTTGATGATATTGAGTATGAAGTAAAAGAAGTGGAAGAAAGTCCAATTGAGCATGAGGATAATGACCTTATTGATAGTGATATGGTCAAGGTTAGCTTGGGTGAAAACCTGATACCTGATGAAAATTCAGAATTAATTGAGAATTCCTTTGAAGTGGTACCACCTGAAGAGGAATTTATTGAGATTTCCGAAGCGGATATGTCAAACGAGGAACAACCAAATCGGGATGGTAAATCATCAGAAGATGAAGAACTTCCTTATTGGCTCCAGGAAATGATCGCCGAACCGTCTGATAATGTATCTGCTGAAAAGCATGCTGAAGCGGAGAAAATCGAAGAATATCTTGAAGAAGCAAAGGGACTCGAAAGCGACATCGACGAAGATATTGTCCTTGAAGAAGCTCACCCCTCTCAGGATTTGGTGCAGGATATAGGTGAACTCAAAATAAGCAAAGTAGAATCTCGCCTGCATAACCTCTCTGAATGGATGGCTGAGGAAGATACAAAACCCGTACCCATTCAACCTGAAACGCCAATCGAAACAGAAATACCAGTATTGGATGAGGAAGAGAAAGAAGAAAGGGTAGAAGAAATTGAACAGGTTCACCAAGTGGAAATGCCAGAGGAATTACAGAATGCTAAAGTATTAATGGATGAAGGAGAATATTCCCAAGCTATTGACGCAATTATTTCTTGCCAAGAAAAAAAAGCATATCATGACGATATTCGATCCTGGTTAATGACTGCTGTGCAGGGAGATGCCAAAGGAAATTGTGAAGTATGGGAAACCATCGGTGATATCGAGCTGAGTGAGGCCAATCCTGAAGACGCATTAAATGCCTATAAGAAAGCTATTCACTTTTTGTTAGCAAATGAGAAGGAAATTGATGAAATTGATTAAAGTATATACTGCTTCTGGTCAATTGGAAGCAGAAATGATCAAAACTTTCCTGGAGTCCCAAGACCTCCAAGTCATTCTAAATCAAGAAAGTATCGGTCGCACTTTGGGTTTATCTGCCGGATATTTAGGTGAGGTTGATGTATTAGTGCCTGAATCTCATGCCTCCAAAGCAAGTGAGCTAATCATCGCAATGGAAAATGGTGAATATTCAGATATTCCCAATGGCGAATTTTCAGATGATCTATCGACCATTTCTTAATAATTTTCTTGCTTGACGCTCATTAATCAACCCGGTATAATCGCATGGTTGCTTTGTCATAATCTGAATTCATAAGGAGTATACAATGACACCTTTACCAAAAAGAAAAATCTCTCCAGGACGCCGTGATCGAAGACGTTCACACGATGCATTAAAAGCCCGCAATACGGTCGTTTGCCCCAATTGTGGTG
>JAYELT010000189.1:0-1580 GCA_034717715.1 Chloroflexota bacterium
CAGCAATCAGGGGAATGTAAGCTGGTTCATTGCGTTTGCCTCGGTGAGGATGTGGGGTTAGAAAGGGGGCATCTGTTTCCAAGAGAATATGATCAAGCGGTAAGCTGGCGGTGACAGATTTTCGATCTGGTGCATTTTTGAAGGTGACTGGTCCGCTGATACCAATATAGAAATTCATCGCAATGGCTTCCTGGGCAGTTTTGATATCAGCGCAGTAGCTATGCAGCACACCTGGACGTTCAGCCAGGGGATGCTGGTTTTTGACTAATCCATTATGCCAATTGGTTATAATTTCCATCAAATCTTCTGTTGATTCACGATTGTGGATGATCACTGGAAGAGATAATTGCGCGGCTAGCTTCAACTGAGCTTTGAACATGATGCGCTGTTGATCAAAGTCTGTGTATTGTCGGTAATAATCCAGGCCGATTTCACCAATCGCAACGACAACACTGTTTTGCGCTAGCTCACATAAGGCGGGGATGTGATCCGCTGTCCAATCTTTGCCATAATTTGGGTGGATCCCAACAGCAGCGTTGAGCCTCTCAGGATATTTCTTCGCTAAGTCAATCGCTTTCTGGCTGGTTATGAGGTTGATCCCTGGGTTCAGGATCCACACCAAACCTGACTCCCAAGCCCGTTTTAATACTTTCTCGCGATCCATATCAAAGCGATCAAAATCCAAATGACAATGTGTATCAGTGTATGGGATCATATCCATAGTCTCTTCTAATCATCATAACAACACCTATTATAACAGTCCTGTCACCATGGATAAGGTAGAATTGGATGCATGAGGTCCCAACGGCATGTTTACGTCGCTTTAAGTGGCGGTGTTGATAGTTCTGTCGCTGCTATAAAGTTGTTGGAAAAGGGTTACCGTGTGACAGGCATTCATATGGAGACCTGGATGGATCCAAAGTCACAACAACTTTCACAAGGACATCCGGAATCAGCTGTTTTGGCACAACAGATTGCAGAGTCACTTGGTGTTCCCTTTATCTCCCTGGATGTGCGGGAAAAATTCTATTCAGATATTGTCCGACCTTTTATTCAACAATACTTATTAGGCCAGACTCCTAATCCCTGCCTTTTTTGTAACCCACAAGTTAAGTGGGGCATCTTACAAGCCTACGCATTTACGCATGGTGGAGATTATTTTGCTACAGGGCATTATGCCAGGATACAAGCTCAGGATTCAGGAGCGGTACAATTGTTAAGAGGGGTAGATAAAACAAAAGATCAATCATATGTATTGAGTATGCTATCTCAATCGCAGTTAAGATGGAGCTTGCTGCCTTTGGGCGCAATGAACAAGGAACAGGTGCGAAACAAGGCACATTTATTAGAACTGCCTTCGGTTGATCGTGAGGAAAGTCAGGATTTGTGTTTTTTGGGTTCGTTGGATTATCGAGATTTTCTTCAACGTTTTGCCCCTGAAACGAATAACCCGGGAAAGATTGTCGATATGGATGGTAATGTTTTGGGGGAGCATCAAGGACTAGCTTTTTTCACCATAGGGCAGCGAAAAGGCATACGGATTGCGGCCCCAGAACCCTACTATGTGGTTGGGAAAGATT
>JAYELT010000189.1:1680-6509 GCA_034717715.1 Chloroflexota bacterium
CTGGTTGACTATCAGAATACTTAGAAGAGGAGTATTGAAAATGTATCGTATTGAAGCTCTATTATCTGCTCGTTTATTTCTTCGTCCAGAAATTATAGGGGATAAGATTTTCTTCTTATCCAATCTAAGTGGTCATAACAGTTTATATTCCATGAATCATGGTGGTAGTGTTCCTGAACCATTATTACCGCCTAATATCGTCTTACAAAACCCACATCTAATTGGTGGCGAGTCATTTGCAGTCTTCAAAGGATTGGGAAAAATCCTTGTGATGATTGATCAAGATGGGGATGAAAATTACCTGCCAATGGAGATACTGATCACTGGTGGCTTTCCAGAACCGGCTTTCGATAATTTCTTTGAAAACACACGCTGCCATTTAGGTTATGTGGATGCAAAATTAAACTTGTGTTACATTTCCGCAGAATCACGTGAAGAGGGCATGGTGCGAACATACTTGTGCCGGTTGGATAGTGGTGAGATCGAAGAGATCTACGCGAGCCCTTATGGTGGTTTCCCGGGAGCAATGAATAAGGATTATTCCCGATTAGTGATTATTGAGGGGTATATGGTTGGGGATTCTGTCGCCTATCTTTGGGAAAAGGGTCTTGATCCCAAAGTTCTATATGGAAAACCAATTGAAGAACGTGAGGAAGGTGAGGAAGTGCCTTTAAATGCATTTGGAAGTGGTTTCTTCACGGATGATGACAAAGGTGTGGTTTTCGAAAATGCCATATTCCAAGATACTTACGGCCTTGGGTACTTATCTTTGGATGCGCCCGAAAATGTAATTGAAGTGCCCTTTGAAGGACTGGAGCATAAAGGATTAGGTGAATTTCAAGGGCTTGAACAACTTGAAAACGATCACTTTTTACTTGAATTTAACATTGATGGCGCAAGCTGGGCTTACGAGGCAGAATACGATCAAAATGCGAGAGTGATGCGTGTTCTCTACACTCTGGTTGGAAAAGGTACTCTCTCTGAAGGTGTCCTTGAAGCGGTCAAGTACGACGAGGAAGCGGATAGATTTGTGCTGGCCTTTTCTACCGCAAAGTCACCTACGCAAATATACACTGTAGAAGGTAATCACCGTGATGAGTTGATATGCCATACAAATGAGTCGATTTTGGGCATACCCGAAGCAATACTTTCCCCTGGGGAAGATTATTCTTATGAAACCTTCGATGGCTTGCGTGTTTCAGCAAGGCTGTATATGCCTTCAGAAAAATTAGGATTTGCCGGGAAGCGTCCGGTTGTGTATTATCTGCATGGTGGACCACAAGGACAAGAGCGTCCAGATTTCTCTTGGTTTTCCATGCCATTGATCCAGTTTCTCACCTTGCAGGGTTTTGCAGTCTTTGTTCCGAATGTGCGCGGGAGTACAGGTTATGGTCTGAGTTATACAAAACAAGTTGATCGTGATTGGGGTGGACAGGATCGATTGGACCACGTGTATGCTATGACTGCAGTTTTGCCCAATGATGACCGGTTGGACGTTAAACGTGCAGGCGTTGTTGGGCGTTCTTACGGCGGCTATATGACTCTCACAATGGCAGGAAGGCACCCGGAACTTTGGGCTGCAGCCGTAGATATGTTTGGTCCCTACGATTTGATAACCTTCTCTGAGCGGATTCCACCGACCTGGAAGCCATATTTTAATATTGCTCTTGGTAATCCTGAAAACCCTGACGATGTTGTGTTTCTCAAAGAACGTTCTCCTAAAACCTACATTGAGAATATCAAATTCCCAATGCTGGTCATCCAGGGACGCAATGACCCCCGCGTAGTGGCAGAAGAGTCAGAAGACCTCGTTAAACATCTGCAGGATATTGGTAAGGATGTCAAACTGCTGCTTTTTGAAAATGAGGGTCATGGTGTGGAGAAGTATGAAAACAAAGTGACTTGTTATAATGCTATAATGGATTTCTTTGTGGAGAATTTAATGCCTTAGCAGAAATTTTGTCGTAAATAATTTAAATAAATGGGTAATCACCTACTCCTGCCCCTAATGGGGTTTTACAAATTATATGGAAATTCAAAAAAGAGTTTTTTGATATGTTTCTCAACAAGGGAGAATTCTACTAATTGAAAATCTGGAGGTTTACCGCTTTCACTATCAGTAAATGAATAACAAATATGGAGAAAATAAGCATGAACCAAATCCAACTTAAGATCACTCTTAAAGGTGTTGCCAAATCAATTTGGCGTCGTGTTGTCATTTCTTCTGAGATGACATTACTTGAATTGCATGATCTGATTCAAATTGTTATGGGTTGGGAGGATCGACACCTTTTTATGTTCGAAATTGGCTCTTTTAGATTTGTGGATCCAGATCAATGGGAAGAGAGTGCATATAGATATCAGTCAGCTTCTCAAGCAATAATGGAAGAAATTATTTCTAAATTTGTCCAACCTGGCGAGTATTTCATTTATGAATACGATATGGGGGATAGTTGGCAACATGAAATCCTGGTTGAAAAAATAATTTCAAATGAAGAATATAGAGTTCCTGTTGTCTTGGTTGGGAGTCGTGCGTGTCCTCCTGAGGATGCTGGTGGGCCAGGTGGCTATGCTTATTTATTAGAAGTCCTGCAAAACCCGTCTCATGGTGAGTATGAGAGTTATCGGAATTGGGTTGGAGGTGATTTTGACCCCGCAAGGTTCAATTTAAGCGTACTCAATAAGGGGTTGAAAACGAAATTAAAGAATAAGACAACCATAAGGGAATCGTATTGGCGCCAGGGTGATTATAATTTTTACCCCGTTTCCTTTGAGAGTGAATGGACGCAAAATATCTCCTCTAATGATGCAGCAATTGCTGAATCGCTTCCTCTGCGTCGGGATATCGTCACACTCCTTGAATATCTAAAACATCATTCTGTACGAGGAACGAAATCGACGGGAAACTTTCCGCGCAAACATGTCAGAGCAATATCTGCAAAATTAGTCAATCCTCCTGAATTAGATTTAGTTTTGGGTGATCGGATTTACGAAATGAGATCCGAGGATGAAGTATTGGAGCTAATGTTTTTGCATTTATTTGCCAATACTGCTGGCCTGATTTTTGGGGCTGAAGGGTTGATTTGGCAGGTGACACCAATTGGTATGGAATTTCTGGAGAGAGATCCTTATTGTCAAGTTTGGTATTTGACATCGTATTGGCTCACCAGAGTTAATTGGTATTTTGCATACCTATATGATGATTATTCAGAAGTTGTAGAAATAAACACTTTTAGTTCCATTACTCAAAGAATTCTCTTGGATTACCCTGTTTCAGGGAAGATCTACTTGGAGGATTTTATTGATAGGATAAATAATGACATACCAAATTGGTTAGTTGCAAATGGATATCGTAATCTCAAGGATTCTAAAGACTCCTTCATACGTGATGTTCTAATTGAGCCGTTTATTAAATTTGGATTGATTCAGATTCCGAATCTATCAAGATCAGTACTCCGATATCTTGATGTTGAATATTTTTATCTAACAGATTATGGTAGAAGTTTGTTATTATCAGTAAAATGAACATGATTAAAAGGGCCAGAGCCTTATTAGTTGGGAGGAAGCCATCTTGATTGATAAAACTTATGATGTTGTTTCACGGGATGGGGACCTTGTCCAACTCTTGGGCAGGCGCCACAAGAGTCATTTCCTTCACTTGAAGGCTGGGGATGTATTTCAAACCCATCGCGGGGAAATTCAACATGATGACATCATTGGACAACCCTGGGGCTCCCGGATTTACAGTCACACGGAACAATTATTCTTCTTGATGCAACCTGGTTTATCGGATTTAATCACAGAGATTAAGCGCAATACCCAAATCATTTATCCAAAAGATATTGGATATATTGTTATGATGATGGGGATCGGACCAGGCGTGCATGTCCTTGAGGTGGGGACTGGGTCGGGTGCGCTGACAACAGCCTTTGCTTACCTGGTTGGTGATTTAGGAAGAGTGACATCTTATGACAATCGGGAACAAATGAGGAACCTTGCCCGAAACAACCTGACACGAGTCGGGCTTCTTGATCGTGTTAACCTAAAAATCGGTGATGCAGCAGATGGTTTTGTTGAGAGAGACGTTGATGCGGCTTTCCTTGATTTACCAAATCCATATGATTACCTTTCACAAGTGAAGACATCAATGAAGCCGGGAGGATTTTTAGGCACGATCTTGCCCACAGTCAACCAGGTCAATAAAATTTTGTTAGCCTTACGAGAGAATGATTTTGCATTTGCAGAAGTGTGCGAAATCTTGCTGCGGTTCTATAAGCCTGATTGGGAGCGGTTGCGTCCGACTGATAGAATGGTGGCGCATACGGGGTACCTGGTTTTTGCTCGTTCGGTGAGATAAGAACCAGAAGGCATTTCGGAAAATCTGAAAGTGCAAGCGAATAATCGATAGGATGGGGGAAGTGTGAACCTTATTATTTCCGCTATCAATGATTTTATTTTTTTAAGGGATAGGATAGCTTGACAGCATCTAAAGTCTCATAATTAGGAAATAATGCTGAATTAGTATCCTTTATTACAATCAACTGGCTGACACTTAGAAGGTCATCTGTTGTCAAATATTTTGTAAATTGATAGAGGGAATATTCCTATACAGAATGTTCATTCATCCGCTGTGAATTGCTGACAGAGATTGATATAATATTGTGTATGCTTAATGTTACCAGTGCAAAGCTCACCCAGGTTGTGGAATCATATCAAATCCAACGACAAGTTCGTTTTGCTGAACTTTTCTCATCTGAAGATATAAAAAAACTGCGTCCTGCTGCCGTTATCATTCCACTCTTACAGGTTGAAAGACAATGGCATGTTTT
>JAYELT010000190.1:0-6441 GCA_034717715.1 Chloroflexota bacterium
TTTCAGCTAGAAAGGTTAAAGTTTCCAGGTCAACCGCTGTTTCAGGAAGCCACATCCCCAAAGGCTTGTGTTTAAAACGATGTTTAAAATCTGCAATCCCCCACTTTATTTGTGTGATCTTATCGCGATTATTTGCCAAAGGCAAGATGACATGGTTATACGCTTGCGCCATACCATTGCCAACACCATGCTTATCAAAATTATTTCGTTCTTGCATTACGATGGCATCATGTGTTTGTTTATCATATTTCTCAAGCCAATTAAACAGGGTGGGGCCGATGTTAAAACTGATTTTTTCAAAGTTTCCAAGAATCGCATTGGGTCTGTAACATTCTTTATTAATGCGTTCATTCCAATTTCGAAAAGGTTCAGCGCCTTGTTCATCGGGAATCAATCCGGATAAGGGGTCTTCACGTGGTGGTTGGTAAAAATGTCCATGGACACAAACTGCATTTATTCCCATTGAATTATTGATCGCTTTCTATTTATAATAGTTTGCCATAAAATTTTATTGTATTGCTTTCCCTGAAGGTATCCTAAATGGTGGTTCATTCTTGCAGGAAGCAGGCTAAACTTATCCACCAGGTTGCCCAGATCGGTCGTGCGATTTGCTGCTAGATAATCTAACCAAAAAACTGTAGATGGGAAATTAGGTAACAGTATTTCTAGAATTTCTGTAAATCTATTTAAGACAACTGGTTTGATACTTATATATTGCCTTTTAATTCCTATTACGCCAGCGACCATCACACATATCTCCTTGAAGCTGAGATATTCTGGTCCACCGACCTCAATCGTTTCATTAATAGTCTTTGGCATCTGCAAAGACCATGCTAAAACTTTTGCCAGGTCCTCGATCCAAATTGGCTGCAAAAGTGATGAACCTTGATCCGGGAGCATTACAAAATATGGAGAGATCTTCAAAAGGAAGGCCAGGCCATTGGTGAAATGGTCTCCTTTGCCATAGGTGATTGCTGAACGAATTATCGTGAAAGGGACACCTGAGGTTTTTATGGAATGTTCTGCGATAGCTTTTGCTTTAAGTAATGGATAGGCGGATACTCGGTCGGCTCCGATATGACTTAGATAAAACAAACGATCTATTCTCATTTGACTGGCTGCCCGGACCAAAGATTGTGTGCCTTGAATATCTACCTGTGTTAATTGGGCTTCGCGTCCAAGTTGTTCCGCACTGGCAAGATGAAAAATCGCATCCACTCCCTTCATAGCTGCCCGTAATCCCCGCTCATCGTTCAAGCTTGTAATAACGACATCCAAAGGCGTCCCTTTAGGTAAATCAGGAGTTTTTTGAGAAGGTCGGAGCAAGATTCTTATGGGATGTCCAAGATCAAACAATTGTCTGATAAGCGCTTTCCCAACAAATCCGGTTCCACCCGTGATCAATAACATAACAGAAGAATTATAGCAGAAATTATATCAATAAGTTGGCACGACACTTGCAATAAAGGTGTCAGGTCGCTTTATATATCAAAAGGTCTTGAGATGACTAAATTACCACAGGATATCGGGTTTGCGTATTTTACACAACAGAAATATCAGATAAAGAGGCATATTACACCTTGGATGAAAGCTATTCATGAAGTAGGAGCATCTGTTGTGATTTTTGAAAGTGCATTCGATCGGGCTGTTTCTGAAGATGCCTTTATCAGCGCACTAGAAAATCACCTTACACCGATTGTGCATTTCACTGCAGAGCTTCCACTAGCACGCAACTTTAATAACGTGGCAATCTTACTGGATGTTTATGCAAAATGGGGTGTTAGCCATGTTATTTTTGGTGATCAACCTAATGTTAAAAGTGCCTGGCCCAAAGCTGGTTGGCAATATGAAAACCTGATCGATCATTTTTTGGATCGCTTTATTCCCTTAGCTAACCATGCTGTTCGAAATGGCATTATTCCAGTATTAGCACCCTTGAAACCCGGAGGGGATTACTGGGATACCGCTTTTATTGAATTGGTTTTGATTGGGTTAAAACGAAGACGGTTGGAGGGCATTCTTGAGCATTTAATGCTCTCAAGCTATGGCTACACCTATAATAAATCGTTATCCTGGGGAAAGGGTGGACCCGAACGTTGGTCAAGTACAAAACCTTATCAAACCCCTGAAGGACAAGAAAATCAAATTGGATTTCATAATTTTAAGTGGGTTCAAGCTGTGGGAGAACGTGCCATTGGTAAGAAGCTGCCAATATTGATTTTAGATGCAGGTCATCCAGGCATGAAAATTTACGATCAAGACGCTGTAAACGTGACAGATGCATTGCAAACCATTTATGATCTTTGTTATTCAAAACCATTACCAGAAGATATGTCAGGCAGCCCAGTAGTGTTCGATGAGTCAGTTTGTTGGTGCACATTTTCGCTGGATACCATCGAGGAAGTATTAAACGGACAGCTTTCGGTGGAAACCTTCCGGCAGATTTTCAGCAATCATACGAGAACTGACGTCGGATCAAAAGCAGTGGAACACGGGCAAAAAATGATCTCACATTATCTTCTATTGCCTTCGTATGCTTCTGGAGTCTCTGATGCTGTTCTTAACAAAGTCAGACCTTTAATCAAGCATCATCATGCCACTGTAGGCTTTTCACTAGAGGAAGCTGCTTTAGCTAAAAAAGTAAGCGTGTATCCTGATCCGATTTTGTTCTCTGACGAACAATTGAGCCACTTGAGATCAACCGGTTCCATTGTTGAGATATTACCTGAATCCGGAATAGAAATTGCAACATTGATTCAAAATTCATGATATAAAACAGAGGTCGCTATGGAACCAATACCCGAAGCAATTAATGTAGAAGACTCCTTCATTGGAGCGCCAATACCAAAAATCAAAGTTTTAGGTCTGGGCGGGGGAGGGTGCAATGCAGTCAACCGTATGATTGAATACGGTATGAAGGGGGTTGATTTTATTGCCTGTAATACTGATAAACAAGCATTATCCAGTTCTCTCGCAGAGGTCAAGGTGCATTTAGGACCAAAATGTACGCGAGGTCTGGGTGCTGGTGGAATACCTTCGATTGGTGAACGCTCCGCTGAAGAGAGTTTCCAAAAGTTAGCAGATGTCTTAGATGGTGCGGATATGGTGTTTTTAACCGCAGGAATGGGCGGCGGAACAGGTACTGGTGCCATCCCTGTGGCTGCAAGGATATCGAAAACATTGGGGGCTCTGACCATAGCAGTTGTAACGACACCATTTACATTTGAGATGGGACAGCGACAAAGAAATGCTGCTCTGGGCTTACAGAAACTCAAAGTTCACACAGATACATTGATCATCGTTCCAAATGATCGTTTGTTAGAAATTGCGCCGCATGATCTCCCACTGGAGATGGCATTTAAACTTGCTGATGATGTACTGAGGCAAGGGGTGAGTGCGATATCAGAGTTACTCACGGAGACGGGATTGATAAATGTCGACTTTGCGCACATCCGTCATGTAATGTCTCTTGGAGGGGGAGCACTGATGTCAATTGGGACAGGAGAGGGTGAAGACAAAGCTATGAAAGCACTAAATCAAGCACTTCATCACCCTTTGTTGGATGATATTGAGATTGACACCGCTGCAGGGATCATTGCAAACTTTAGTGGGGGGGATGACCTTACTTTCACTGAAGTTGCTGATACGCTGACACATTTGCATCAAGAAGCAGGATTAGAGACGGAAATCATTCCTGGTGTGATCAGCAATAGTAATCTAACAGACCGGGCGCAAGTGATCCTGATTGTGACGGGTTTGGGAGCATTGCCAATTGAACAAGCCATCCCGGGAGCAGAGCGTTACCTTGCTGAGCACACAGTGCACATAAATGAAAATCGTTTCAATCGGGAAGCTCAGCAGGGGCAAAATCTAAGAAGGGTTGAAGATCGTCGGGTTCCGAGTCAGGTTTACTCCCTTTCTCAACCTCATCCAGCAATGGGTGTAGCAGATCTTGATGTTCCAGCATTCTTAAGAAAACGGCTAAGAGGCTAATATGGATAATAAATCAATTGACAAAGTGTGTAAAAATATCTATCGACGTTTTCCAACACTTGCAAACACGCGACCCAAAGTGACGTCGCATAGTGAGAATCGCTACCTGTTAATTTTCTCTGGATCAGGTAAGACTCCTAATGGGAAAACAATAACGAATACAGTCAGGGTCGTTGCTAATGAAGAAGGAAGGATCATTAAATCTTCTATGAGCCGATGAACGAAGAAGAAGTTTGATTTCCTGATTGCTGCTCTCTCTCCAGATATCTAATAATGAAGAAGTAAAAAGCAATTTAATTTAGAAAGGGTTTCGTATATGAATATAACCCAAAAGTTTCGACAAATAATTCAAACAAAAGTTGGCAAATTGATTTTTCTATTCCTTATCTGGGCAGCAGTCGGTTTTATCTTTGGCCTGGTTATGGGCAGAATTATTTGGATGATTCAATTGCTATGATTTCCTTAAATATTGATAATTTAAAAATGAAAAGTGCTGAATTTTCAGCACTTTTATCGTTAATTAGATTATTTCGTGACTTTTGGCAAGATGTTTTTTATCACCTCAGCCTCAGTTTTTGGCTTAGGAATACCTTGTATCAGTGTCCAATGCTCTTGGTGATCTATGCGGCCTTTCGGGGGAATAGACTCAACAGGGCCTAAACTTTCTAATTCAAGCATGTCTTCATTTGTAAACACTTCAAAATTGACACCGAAATCAGGATACAATCCCTCAAAGTGGATGGGAACCTTTTTGATGAAAAGTGAACCATGGTTAGCATATGCCCCCCAACCATCTGAAGCAAAAACCCCGATTTTTTGTGGTGTTGCGTTGTTTGTATCCTGATTTAACATAATCATTCTCTCGCCAAGCTGCCATCGTGGATCGCTGAGATTTGTATATGGCCAGATGGACAAGATGCTTGTAGGAAGCATGAATTCAGGGTGTGGGCCGCGAGGTGGGAATGGTAGAACAGCAGTACCTCCAGGTGCCATGACTGAAAGCGCCCAAATTGCGGTTTCTACAACCCAAAGGTTATGATTAATTAGGATGTGTGTCAGATGTACTTCATTTTTATCTGGTGATAGCGTGATTTCAATTTGTTTCTGTAACCCGGTCGTTGGCTCAGGTTTTTGGGTGACGATCACCCCGTCTTTAATTTCTTGAATTAATACCGGCTCACTATCTGGAAAATATGTTCTGGGTTGGGCTTCAGGCGCATGCCAGAGCCTGTGTCCTCCGAAGATTAACCACTCAGTCGCGTTTTTCATCCCCAATTGCTCCGGATATTCCTTGAACATATTTTCCTGACCGATAAACCCAAACTGAATAACTCGGGGACCAACGTCCCCTGTGATGATCAATTCGATATGGTCATTTGACAGTCTATAACAATTTTCCCAACCGCCATAGCTAATTTTTTCCATTTGTTTTCTCCATATATCAACTGCAGGTGAGTTCTCTTTATGTCGTTATTATAATTCAATCTGAATTATAACCAGGAGTGATATTCTAATTAAAAAGGAGTCCTTGAATTTGATGTGTGGGATTACATAATTACAAACATTGAGATGTATAAGCGAAAAGCCCGTGTAAACGGGCTTTCCCTGGATTTCCCTACAATTTACTAGTGGTTGTAGGAGATATGTGTGATGATTATCTCACATATCAAAATTGTACATGAATGCAATGAGCCTGTCAAGGGAAATTGCACCTTTGGTTAATTGTTTTCTACTTCGTGTAGTACTTGACAAAAATTACTTCATTCCAGGTACTAAAACATACTTAAAGTGGATTAACAATAGATATTTAGGGGTGAAATCATAAAGAAAATGGAACTTCAGTGGTTCGTGTTATATCAATGAAAAACAAGATGATCAAAATAATCAAGAATTGGATCCACTGTGTAATCAGCTGGAAACAGGTGTGTCTTATAGAGGAATTATTTATCCTCATATTGTTTTTCTCTTTAATGACACCTTGAGGTGCACCCCTATATGTGTAATAATTTTTTATAATAAGTTATTTAACAAGGATGAATTGATTTGGAAATTGGTTGTCAATATTTGCTATTCCATGATAGAATAGGCTTATGCAACCTCCCGTTCCTGACGAAGTTCTATTGGGATTAATCAAAGCACAGCCATCTCACGGCTATGAAATGTTGGATAAATTTAAATCAAAATCTCACCTCGGTAGGATTTGGACGATGAGCACGAGCCAGCTCTATGCTGTCTTAAAACGGTTAGAGGAAGATGGGTTGATCGTTGGGCAGCATGTTGTTGTTAAGTATGCGCCTTCAAGAATAGAATATTCCATCACAGAGGAAGGTGATCGGAATTTAACAGCCTGGTTGAATGATGAAAATCCTTCGTCAAGCATCCACCGATTGAGGGTTATTTTTATGAGCAAACTCTATATAGCTAACCTTCTAAAGATGCCAATTGATG
>JAYELT010000191.1:0-21815 GCA_034717715.1 Chloroflexota bacterium
AGATGAGTTTTACGCATTACTGGAAAAGAGCGGCGAACTACCTGTGACCTCCCAACCATCTCCTGGTGAATTTGCTGAAGTCTATCGAAAAATCGCAAAGGATGATCCTGAAATATTGTCCATTCATTTGAGCTCTGGCTTGAGCGGCACCTACAACTCAGCTGTTCTGGCTGCGGAAATGGTACCTGAGGCGAATGTAACTGTCGTTGATACGAAAACGCTATCGGCAGCCGCTGGTTGGCAAGTGTGGGCGGCTGTGCGTGGATTGAACCTGGGATGGCCGAAAGTAAAGATCCTGGCGAAAATGAAAGAGATCGCTGATGGAACGACAAGCATCTATACACTAAAAGATATCAAGTATCTTATCCATGGCGGCAGGATTAGCCACATCAAAGGTTTGCTTGCTTCTGTATTGAACATCAAGCCGATCATCGGCGTGCATAAAAAATTAGGGAATTATTTCCAGGTTGGGCAAGAGTTCACTTTTGGTAAGGCATTGAATAAATTGGCTGAAATCGTACGTAAGGGTACGGAAAAGATGGAATTAATGCGCGTGCAAGTTGTGCACACTGGAAATCCAAAAAGTGCCCAACAGCTTAGAGATAAGATCGATTCAATACTTAATTGCAAATGGAATCCAATAGGGCAAATATCCTATGTGTTAGGTGCTCATACTGGTCCCAGCATGATAGGCGTGGGTTTTGCGAAGGAAGCCATTTTCAGCGATCTTTAAGTGAGGTGCACCCCCATTCAATGGTGTCTGCTGTGTCTATTCTGTGTAAAATTTCTTTACAGGTTGCACTAGGGATGGTAAGCCTGTTCGAAAAACAGATGATTTAATTCCATATATGGCGGTATCATCATTGATAACCGCCTCATACAAGCGCCCCCGGGGCGACTCGAACGCCCAACCTACTGATTCGAAGTAAGCAGACTTCATGTCCACTTAATAAATCTGGGTCCATTATGTCCATAGGGTCAAGATAAGGGGGTAAAAATCGTCTATTTTGTCTAACCCTTATATAGTTTCCAAGCTATTGGCAACAGATTGGCAACAGCAAACTAGTTTGGTAAGGCGACTTGGTTAAGAATCGTTAAAAAAATTAGCGTTATTTGCATCAATACGAAATCAAATGATTACTTCCGAATAATTTGAATGAACAGCGATCTGCTTGGCCATAAGCTAAAATTTCAAACGTTTAGCTTTCTTCTGATAGTTATTACAACTTACTTTACTCTTTGAGGAAGGTCAGTAATCTATGGATGGTTTGCTTGCCATTAAGAACTTGTGGAAAAATAATATATTTGGATATTTACATATGGTTATTAACTTGATGATCGTATCAGCTAGTTAACATGGAAATTAAGTTCTGCACATGCTCAAATGAGTCCCGCTGAAGAAATGCACGCTCCTCTTCATCGGTCACATCCTCAAAATCAGCAACATGTACAGGTCCAACAGTGTCTATCGACTTAAATTTCTCAGATAAAATTGATTCAGCTTCAGAAATCAAGTTGCTGTTACCTAGCTTCTGGAATTCCTTAACAATGACATCAACTCCACCCGAATAATTTTTCAAGCAGTAATAAATATCCCATGGATCTTTTTCCTTGAGCCGATCTCTCATCGCAAAAGATTTCATTACGATTAGGGTGGAAATCGAGGCGACCTGGATTTCTGCGGAATCCTTCCCACCACCGGGCAGTTCACCTGAAATCCTGATCCTCTCAGGCATAAGGAATACCAGATCTGCTCCTCTCGCCTTACGGAATCGCATATCCTGAGCCTTCTGCGTGCGACGCCCTCGACCAGTACCTCCATACTCTCCTGCGAGGAAATCTACCTCCACTTCAATTGATTCGCCATTCAAATCAATGTTACGGAAGAAAATAAATGGTTGTTTATTACTCTGTCGATACCCATGTGATTGCAGAGATCTCAAGATCGTTTGATAACCAGCTTCCGATACTGTCTGGTGGTTTACTGCTATATCAACATCGATGCTACCGACATGGCGATTCTCAACATCGATCAATAATTGAGGCACCCAGCCACCAATTACAACAATATCTTCCCGATATTCTCCGAGGATCCGCGCTAGCTCTAATAAAACACGATAGGCTGCTTCAACAAGCTCTTCTGAATAATCCCTTTGATTTACCATTTCACCTCGATTGCTTCTTTGAACAATGCTGAAGCAGCTTCCTCACCGCGTGAGCCGACATTCATAAGATCCAAGTACACTTGGATTGGAGATCCAATAGCAGCACCTTCTTTAATTTCTGTCCCATAAAACACACCAGAATCATAAGGCTTTATTATGCTCAGGTTAAATCCGCTCCCCACTCGTTTCAAACCCAACTCATATTCTAACCTTGAGAAATCAGTGTCAACATAAACCATTGCCCTTCGATATCTAACTACATTTGAATATCTAGCCGCGGCAGAAAATGCTGTAAAACAGTATTTTTCTCCAGTAAGGCGTTGGCTAATTTGAGTTTCAATTTCAGAAAGACTGAGCAGAGAGTAGTAATTCTTAATTTCATTGCGCTGGAATTTATAATTCCTCACCCAGTCTTCCAGAAGAGAAAGAGGATCTACCAATGAAAATCCTATTGTTTTTGATGCCAGCCACTCCTTATCTTCAAGCAACTTCTTTACTTTTGAAACAAGTCCTATACTTACATCAGCCTCTTGAGCCAATTGTTCTGTTTTCCACTCTCTTAAGTCAGAATCCAGCAATACCCTTAAAATTCGCTCTGATTTTGGCGAATATAAACTCCGCAGATAGCCCTTCCTGGGTGATGGGTTAGGATTTCCTTCTTTTTTAATATAAACGTTGTCAAACTGAATGAAACAATTTCCCGCAATATCAATGAAACCAATTCCCTTCTCACGACAGATCCTAGCAGCTGCGGGGCTGATATAGTTGCTGACAAATATTCCGTAGGCACCCGGCAAAGCATCCAAATATTCATTTAGTTGAGTGGCTGCTTCACGCGCAAATCTTGGCTCTCCTAGAGTTTTAACTTCAACGACAAGTTGGTTCTTAGTTCCTTCACCCTCAATTGTATAAATTAAATCAGGCATATATGAACCAATTTGTTCTACTCGACGAAGTTCTCTAAAGTTGAGAAATGGGATTCCCTGGAGACATTCCTCAATAGCATTTTTAGATTTTAATAACCAATCACTTTTCATTATTTTCTGCCTTTTCACCGTCTGGTGAAAACCATTATTACAGTGAAAATCGATTTTGTCAACCCTTGGAAGACACCATTATTGTTCGAAGTGGCAGTTTTCTTATGTCTAACGCTTATATCTGGGTCTTTTGAGTCCATACAATCAGGATGTGGGGGTAAATATCGTCTATATCGTTTATCCCTTCTATCGTTTCCAAGCTATCGGAAACAGCTAACTAGCTTGGAAAGGCGACTAGAACACGCAAAAACTAATTCGAAGTTAGTAGACATCTTTTCCACAGCGTATCACAGCGTCCACTTGTGAATAGGTTACACAAAATTATCGAAATATTGTCCACTCAGAGTATTGTGTGCACAGAGTATCATCGGCTCTGCACCAGAATTGCACCAGGAAAGGCGATCAATAAATTTATCTAATAATCTTCTTGTAGTAACTATTCGCTGGACAATGATCACAATTTGGACTCGATGCATGACACCAATTTCGGCCAATCCACCACAATCCTCTATCTAACTCACCAGGATAATCGGGGTTCATTGTACGGGTTGCAACCAATGCTGCTGCTGCTTCCTCTGTTTCTGCTTTACTTGCTCCTAATCGATACAATACTCGTTTTGTATGGACATCTGGTTTGATATCCATTCGCTTCCTATCAAGATCATCAAAACAAACGCCAAATGCAGCTTCAATTAGTAAAACTCCCATATTAGCAATTCCAGGCCCAACACCATGAATTGATTGAAACGTTCGATTTACTTGAGCTGCACGTTTCTCACTCCAGAAATTAGCGGCATTACCACCACACTCTTCTATAACGATTTGAGTTAATTGTTGGAGCGTTCTAGGAGCGTCGTTGATATATCGTGGGCGCCTTGGTAAACGGCAGAACAAATCCAGTAATTCTGGAATGGAAAATTGATAGATTAATTTAGGATCAAGGTGGCCTAGTTCCTTTTTGATATCATAAGGAATTGTCCAAATTATTTCAGCTCTAATTCCACGATCAAGGCATACACCAATAGAAAAGGCATATGGATTTGATAATATTAGATTCGATGCTTCTTCAACAATCGTAGGAAATAATTCTTTTCTAGGAATCGATTTCCCAACCGTAATTATGACGTTTCTTATATCATTGAGATTTTCCATGTTTTCTTTCTTCTATTAGTTCATTTAACCTATGGAGTTGGGGACCGAATTTTAATCCTTCTAAAGGTAATTCATAATGAGCAATATATGGAAGTAGGTACTTCCTATAATTTTATCCTGCCAGAATTACAAATTTGTCATTTCTAAGGTTTGTTACTAATGAGAGTTGATTTACTATTCTTTCTGACCATTTTTTAATCTCAAATGTATGCATATCATTTAGTGTCAAATTATATGGTTCAATTACTTCCTCTGAGGAGACTAAACCATATTTTGCGGATAATACATAGATACAATCAGGATCTAAAAGCTGAGCATATTCAAGGCTTTTTTTGAATAAATGGCTGATATAAAGTTCAATGGCTTTACTTGGCGTTTCGAGTTTGGTTTTTACGCATGCGATAAGTACAATTTTTTTCATATTTGCTTCTCCCTAGTGAGATTACCTTTCAATCATTATAATTCCCGATCCTTATCTGAAGACATTATTAGTAGAATCTGTAAAAGCGAATATATGTTTAAGGTAATTATAAAACGATTAAATAAATAACAAGATAGTGTCCCTGGCTCGCCTCGAATGCAGACCCAATTGGTATTGCATCCATCATGTAACTTATCGGGAGTGCTTCAAGAGGGATTCGAAGTCAGTTGACATCGTGTCCACAGCGTATTACGTAGTCCATTGTGTGCACACAGTGCACACAATCAGCGATATTTTGTCCACACAGAACATTTTGTACACACAGTATCACCGGCTCTGCACCAGAAGTGATAATGATTATCTAAAAACACAGAAAATACCCCTACATATAGGGGTATTATGAAGAATTGTGGGCATATAAAGCGCCCCCGGGGCGACTCGAACGCCCAACCTACTGATTCGAAGTCAGGTACTCTGTCCATTGAGCTACGGGGGCGAGTAGGAGTGATTATACCGCGAAAATTTATAATGAGATGTTGAAATTAATTAATATTGCATGCGATCATAAACGAATAGGAAACCATGACAGCAATTATTTTTTTCAACTTCTTTGTAATTGATTTGACCCATTCTCCGATTAGATTTATACTCAGGAAATCATTAACTTAATAATTCAACTGTGAGGATCCAATGAGTAAAACCTATCGCTACCTGATGTTCAGCCTTTTATATTTCATCCAGGGTGCCATCATGAGTTTTTTTATGGGGTTTAATGGGATCTATTTGATCTCCTTTGGGGTCAGTATGAAAGGTGTCGGTTTGATCGGGTTAATCGGGATGCTGCCCTTCGTGCTTAAGATCTTCCTGGGGATTCTCTCCGACCGGGTCAACCTCTTGGGCGGCGGTTACCGAAAACCATACATCCTGATCGGTGTCGCGATACAGGTGATTGCATTGGTGTTTGTCCCGTTTATCGATCCCGGACAAAATTTTGCCCTGTATGCGCTGCTCGGTTTCATATTAATGACCGGTATGGCGTTGTATGACACTGCCACGGATGGTTTAGCGTTGGATACAACACCAGAGGATGAGCAGGGCACCATCCAGGGCTTGATGGTAGGTGGGCGTGCTCTTGGTGTGACGGTGATCAGTGTTTTCTTCGGTTTCTTAGCGAATTTTATCTCCTGGCGATTTGCCTTTTGGTCGCTGGCAGTGATCAGCGGCGTGGTCTTGATCCTTGCCTTTTTCATTAAAGAATCTGCTGAAGGAGAGCGTCCTGAATTTGAATGGTCAGCTTTTAAATCATTGGGAAGCAAAGAGCTCCTCAGCCTGGCCATCCTGGGGGCACTCTATTCCTTCATTATCAATTCGGTGGCAGAGATCATGAATCCCTTTTTTGAAGACCGGTTCACAATCACGGCTTTCATTGCCGGCCTGTATTCTGCCATCTGGGGGTTGGGGATTATCATCGGCGGTGTGTTAGGTGGAAGGGGTACCGATAAATTGGGTCACCGCAAGTCCGTCTGGTATGCGATGATCATCTCATTCGTATCGATTTTATTATTTCTCATTGTGCCAGACGCCCGACTGGCGTTTGTGATCGCGTTGATTTTTGGCTTCGCTTTCGGTTTCTATGAGACGGTTTATTTTGCCACATCCATGGCGCGAACAGATGCCAGGATCGCCGCGTCCATGTTTTCAATATTGATGGCGATTGCCAATATTGGAACAGGGATTGGGTTAGCGGTTACCGGTGTAATGGTGGACTCCCTGGGGTATCCCTGGACGTTTATCCTCCTGGCGGCCATCAACCTGCTGGCGATGCCGCTGATCCCAGCAGTCTTCAAACGAAAATCTGAGACAGGGAGGGACTTGCCAGATGCGGGGTGATGCGATGATATTGTTCATATCCCACGACCTGTATCAGAAAGCTATCCGTCAACTTTCAGGTCAGGAAGGTTCTGAAAAACCATTCAGAAGTAGAAAGTTGCCAGGCAATTTGCACCTGGAACTTTTGGATGGAAAAACAGATGAGATTTCTTGGACTGATCTGCAGGATGATGGTTCTTCCAATCATACGTTGATAACCTTCCTTTCTGACCGCTATGCTGATTTAAAAACTGTTTCAGCGTACGCTATTAAAACAATCTGGTACAACCCCAGTGGGAAAATGGCACCTGAACCGATGCCTGTGCAGGACCTGGACATCCGACATTTTGATAAATTATTATTGGCTTCATCCTCCCTGCACATCCCCACACTTGCACAATGTTTGACCTGGTGGGATGAATGGGATGTGCCAGAAAATGTGCGACGACACTCGTTAACTGTTAGCCAGGCAGCTTATAAGCTGGCAGTGATGATGCGAAATAAGGGGATAGCAATTAATCCCGTCCTGACCCATCGCGGCGGGCTGCTGCACGACCTGGATAAGATTAAAACGCTGCATTTGGTAAATGCACACGGACAGAAAGCTGCAGCGTTTCTTGAAAAGGAGGGTTTCCCTGAAATAGCCGGCATCGTCCGGGAGCATATTATGTCCACGATCCTGAACCCGAACGCTGACAACCGCAGTTGGGAGGTCAAGTTAGTGTATTTTTGTGATAAGCTCGCGGAGGGAGATCAGCTTGTGCCATTCAACCAACGCCTGTCAGCACTCTATGACCGCTATCCTGATTACAAGATCATCATGCAGCAAGCAGAGGGTCCGGTTTGGCGCATGAGTGATCAGATTTGTTCGATTTTGTCTATACCCAGTCATGCGAACTTGATTTCCATGCTCAAGGGTCTTAGAAATCCATAAGCCTTGTATTATTGGATATAATTTGTTGTGGGTATATCAATTGAAAAGGGGTCGGGTGATCCTTTTTTTATCCGATCATTTTAGAAATTTTTCAGCAAAATGACACGCTACAAGGTGTCCGGGCCTAAGCTCACGTAATTGCGGAACTTCTTGTGAACAAATGTTTTGCACGTAAGGGCATCGAGGGTGATATCGGCAGCCTGATGGTGGATGGATGGGGTTTGGAATTTCACCCTTTGGCATAGGTTCTTTTCGGCGTTCGTGTGGGTCTGGGACGGGGACCGCAGCTAAGAGGGCGTTGGTATAAGGATGGAGCGGGTGTGCGTAGACTTCACGCAGTTCACTTATCTCAACAATCTCGCCTAAATAGAGAATTCCAATTCGATCGCAAATGTATTTGGCAGTGGCTAAATCATGTGTGATGAATAAATATGTGAGGTTGTATTCTTCCTTCAACCGAATCATTAAATCCAACAAGAGTGCTCTTACGCTCACATCTGCCATAGCGATCGGTTCATCCGCAAGCACCAGGTCTGGCTTTGTGACCAGCGCTCGGGCGATAACAACGCGCTGACGTTGACCGCCAGAAATTTGGTGGGCATACTTGTTATAATAAAATTTAGCAGGGCTCAAGCCCACTTTTTCCATGATATCCATAACAATATCTCTGTGTTGATCCGCTGTTTCTGGATAATGGATTTCAAGACCTTGTTTGATCGCTTCCCCGAGGGACATGCGGGGATTCAAGGAGGCTAATGGATCCTGAAAGATAACCTGCATACGACGGCGCAGCTTACGAAGTTCCTCTGCTGAAAGGGATGAGAGATTGATCCCGTCAAATATCACTTCGCCTTCCGTTTTCTGTGCAAGGCCGATCGTGACCCTGCCTATGGTTGTCTTCCCGCTTCCGCTTTCTCCCGCTAAGCCAAGTACTTCACCTCGACGAATATTGAAAGAGACGCCATCAACAGCCCGAACGTATTCTCGCTCTTTTACCAGTAATTGATCAATAAAGTTCGTCTGAACAGGAAACCACTTCTTCAAATCTCTTACTTCGACCAGGTATTTTCCATTTTCTTCTTTTGGGATATTCTTTGTCATAGTCATGATGACACCTCAGTGTTTGTATCTGCTTTTTCAGCGTGCTCACTGAATAACCAGCATTTCACCAACCGTCCAGGAGAAATCTCTTTTAGGGTTGGTTCCTGGTTTGAACAGATCGGCATTGCAAAAGGACATCGGGGATGAAAACGACACCCGCTGGGGGGGTGGGTTAAGTTAGGAGGCTCCCCTGGCATTTTATAAAGTTCTTCTTTTTCATTCAGCTTGATCGTTGGAATAGAATCAAGCAAGCCTTTCGTATAAGGATGGAGAGGGTCATCAAAAATCGGTTCAACATCCCCAATCTCGACAATGTGTCCAGCATACATGACTGCGACTCGATCGGATAATTCTGCAACGAGGGCAATGTTGTGCGTAATGACCAGCAAAGATACACCGAATTCTTCTCGAACATCACGAAGCTGATCAGCCAGCTTAGCTTCAACAATTACGTCCAGGGAGGTCGTTGCTTCATCTGCAATGATCAAATTTGCATTTAAAACCAATCCCAGGCCAACCATCACCCTTTGACGCATCCCGCCGGAGAGTTGGTGAGGATAACTGTTCATTCGCCGCTTTTGAATGCCAAGTTTTTGGATCAATATTTCAGCTCTTCCAAGGGCAGCGTCTGTTTTAGTTTTAGGTTCATGAACCTGGATGGCTTCGATGACGTGTTCGTCGACTCTTTGAACAGGATTGAGTGATGTCATGGGGTCTTGAAAGATCATACTGACTTTATTGCCGCGAAAACTTCGCATTTGGTTCTGGTCATAAGTCATGATGTCTTTACCATCAAAAATGATCTGTCCATTGGTGATTTTCCCGGGGGGTTGTATCATGCGCATTAAGGCTTTACCCATGGTGCTCTTACCACAACCGCTTTCGCCGACCAATCCAAGAATTTCACCTTTATAAATATCAAAAGATACGTGATCTACAGCGCTGACCTGTCCCAGTCTTGTTTTATACTCGACTGACAGATCTTGAATTTTCATCAATTCTTGTGTATTGGACATAAGATTAACGCTCCGTGAGACGCGGATTTAATATCTCGGACAAGCTTTCTCCAAGCATACTAAATGAAAGGGTAACTAAAGTCACCATTAATCCTGGGTATGTGATCAGCCACCAGGCACGGCGTACATAATCCTGACCGCGTGCAAGATCAATTCCCCAATCGGGGGTGTCCGGCGGCAGCCCAAAGCCCAGGAAGCTCAATCCTGCCTCAGTCAAAATTGCGTCACCCACATTCACAGAAAATATGATCACAACCGAGGGAATGACATTGGGAAAGATGTATTTGATAAGGATATCTTTCCATGAAGTTCCAAGACTACGAGCAGCTTCAACATAGAGTTCTTTCTTTACAGAAAGGGTTTGGCCCCTGACTATGCGGTAATAGGTTGGGATATACAGGACGGCGATAGAAACAATAATGTTGCCAATTCCAGCACCCAATACAGCTGCGATCGCAATGGCGAGGATCAACCCCGGGAAAGAATAAAGGCTGTCCATGAGCAGTGTTAATACACGATCGAAAGGGCCGCCGGCAAAACCACTGATTAAACCTAACGGCACACCAATTAAGAATGATACAACTGCAGAACTGAGGCCCACAATCAATGCGATGCGGGTCCCCCATATTATTCGACTGAGAACATCCTGACCAATCTGATTTGTGCCAAATACGAAGCCTTTTTCTCCTTCTTCCCGTAATGTGTTCGCGACTTGAAGAGAGGTGTAATTTTGCAGGCTCTCGCCTAATTCCTCTGGAGAAACAATGAAACCATCAATTTCACCATTAGCCAGGGATTGGAGGCCTTCATCAAGCGTTTCATATCGTTTTTGGCGTGGTTGATACCGTACACCTTCTGGAGCTGATTCGTTCAAGGCATCGACAGTTTCGCGCATCGCCTGGCTTGCTGCACTTCCCACGATAAAACCAATATTATTCGTTTTATCTGCGATATCCACCATGCGAATATCGCCACTATCCAATGGTGTAATTAATAAAAAGGACGGGGGTGTTTCACCAGGGGCCAATAGGGAAGGACCAACCTCAACCCTGGGGTCATAAGGCGCAAACCATTGTGGAAATATGCCTACAATGATGATGAAAATTAATAAGACAGCACTGATAGCTACAAACCACCAATCCCCACCATACCATTTTCTCGCCAGGAATAACCTGCGAACAAATCCAACTTTATCAAGATCCAGGAGCCATTCTGGAACTTCTTCCGCAGATGATGTCATATCGTTGTTTAATTTCGTTTTTTCCATAGAGAATATCTCCGAAACCGGCAAGTTCTATCAGTATCGAATACGAGGGTCTATAAAGGCATACAAGACATCCATTAGCAAGCTGATAAGGGCGACAAATAAGGCAAAAACGCCTATGGTTGCCTGGACAGCTGTATAATCTCGAAGTTGGATGCGATCCACCAAATAGCGTCCAACACCAGGCCAGGAGAAGGTTGTCTCCGTCAAAACTGCCCCAGCTAAAAGAATGGCAAATTGCAGTCCAAGCATTGTCAAAATTGGGATGAATGTATTGCGTAAAGCATGCTTATATACCAATCGTCTTTCGGGGATACCCCTAGCCCTACCTGCAGTGATGAAATCAGATTGAAGCATTTCAATCATATTCACACGGGTTAAACGGACAAACACACCTGAAAGAGCTAAGCCTAAAGTGATTGAAGGCATCACGAGATGGGTCAATGCTGACCAGAAGGCAGGCCAATTTCTATTTAAAATAGCATCCAGAACATAAAAATTTGTTATTGATTCGAATTTTGTTAATAATAAAGTATCCATACGCCCCGAGAGGGGGAGAATTGGGATCCTGACTGAAAATACAATTTGAAAAATAAGTCCCATAAAGAATATCGGAATTGAATAAACCACAATGCTTAGCAAACGAATGCCGTAATCAACAGGTTTTTTACGATTTTTTGCCGCAAAAGCCCCGGAGAGAATGCCTACGACAGCCGTTAATGTGATGGCTGGAATGGTTAATTCAATTGTTGCTGGCAATCTCTCGCTAAGCTCATCCTTGATAGGGCGTTCTCCCTGAGTTAATGCATTTCCAAAATCAAGGGTGACCATGTCCCATAGAAAATCGAAGTATTGTATATAAAGCGGTCGGTTCAAACCGAGACGCTCGCGGAGCGCATCAGCTTGTTCTTCGCTCACACGTGGTCCAAGCTGGGACCGGATGGGATCTCCCGGCAATACTCGCATGACAAAAAATATCATTGTTACTAGAATAAGCACCATAGGTATGGTCAGTAGCAGGCGAGTGATTAAAAATCTACGCAATGAACTGGACATAATTTCACCCTCAATAAATTATGATGAAAAACTGGGGGCAAGGTCTCCCTCGCCCCCAGCTCATTAAAAACTATTGTTAAGGCTTCAAATTGAAAAGGTAATGATGTTTAACAATCTGAATTATAAACCTAATTTGGAAAACCAATCAGGTATTAGCCTTTTACTCCTGAACGGTGAAGGTGTGGTTGAAGACCATATAGCGTAATGCGGGGGCTTCAACTTTCATAACTGTGACGCCTTCAACATCCATCAAGCGAATGGCTTCGACGGGTCCAAGTGTTCGCCAGGCAACATCAATCTCGCCTGACTCGATCGCGTTAGACATTGTGGTTGGATCTGCGAAGTACTTAACAATTACATTTGGAATGGCAGGTGCTTCACCAAAGTATTCGGGATTAGCTTCCAGGACCATTTGTTCGCCGGGTGTATGGGAAACCATCCGGTATGCACCGATCCCGTCCACTATGTCGGGGTATTGCACAATTTCATCCGCAATGAAAGTTGCAGGATTGGTGACGACAAACGGCGCCGTAGCAGACAATGCCGGGAAGAAACCGAAGGAATCTTTCAAGTTGTAAGCAACCGTCAATTCATCAATGGCTACAACGCTCTCAACATAGAGCTGCACCAAACCGGAAACCTGGCCCTCAAGCGTATTTAGTCGGTCCCAGGAGTCAACGTAATTTTGAGACGTCACAGGTGTGCCGTCAGCGAATTTCAGACCTTCCTTAAGCGTGAACGTATAGGTTAAACCATCGTTACTAACGATAGGCATATCAGCAGCGGCACCAGGTACGAGCTCTGAAGTGCCGGGAACATAAGACAGCAAGGCTGTGCCTGTGTTCTTGATGATTTCCCAGTCATGGGTTGCATAGGCATCACCTGCATCAAGGCTGTTGACTTCATCCGTTGTACCAATAATGATCGTGTCTGTACTGCCGGAAGCTGGTGTTGCATCCTCTGTGAAGCTTAAAACATGGTAATTGAATTCGAAGGGTGCACCGATCGTCACGCCTTCCACACCAGGTTTATAGGAAACAAACTCGGGTTCCCAAAACAACGGGATGGTAGGAATTTCGTCAGCATAAAGATCGCCGATTTGTTGATAGAGTGTTGTTCTTTCTGCGGGATCAGCTGAAGCTGCTGCTGACAATAACAATTCATCCATCTGCTCATTGCAGTAATTCACACCGTTGTCCGGTGATTGCAGACAGGAGGAGAATGGTGATAACCAGTTCTCCGGGTCAGCAAAGTCTGGGAACCAACCCAGGATAAAGAAGGGAAGGTCGCCAGCGACGAACCCATCGACATACTCAGCCCAGTTCATGCTGTTGAGCTTGACCTCGATCAAACCAGTTTCTTCAAGCTGTTCTTTAATGACTTGCATAACATCAGCTGTGGTGGTGCCGTAGTGCTCTGGGGGGAACCAAAGATCAAATACAAATGGACTATCCTCGGTGTAACCCTGTCCTTCAAGCAATTGGATGGCCATGTCAAGATCGCGAGTGCCGTATTTGTCAAGGAATGGTTCCGTGGCATAAGGATAACCCGTTGGGACCATGTGATAGGCGGGGACATTTCGTCCTTCAAACACACGGTCAACGATCACCTCTCGGTCAATCGATGCAGCAATTGCCTGACGAAGTTCCTTGGTCCAGAGGAGTACTGGTTCCGCAGGTTCCTCAACTTCCTCGGGTTCTTCAACTTCCTCAGGTTCTTCAACTTCTTCAGGTTCCTCAACTTCTTCTGTTGTGGGTTCAACAGTTGGTTCTGCTCCAGGTTGGCAAGCACCCAGAAGGATGCTCGAGATAACCAACACTGCGAGCAATACAAAAAACTTTTTCTTACTCATTTTTACTTCTCCTCATTTTTTTACTAAGAATTTTACTAATGTGTACACTTTTCTTTCACTTACTTAATATCTCTCTTTAATTTCACCTCCTTTATCATAGAAAAACGATATAAATGTAGGGGTTTTCGCAAAATAGTGTAAACAGGGAAACTCGGTTCTGGAATTATCAATATTATGTACGAGTTATGTAATTTTCACCTAATACCCTAGAGGGGTTTTTCCAGGAACTTGGAAATAATGGATTTAAATCCTGATAAAAAATATTGATGTAGTATTCTATCATGGATTGTTGGCTTGAATATTAACGATGAGTTAAAAGAATAAATGAAATATTTACTTAGTATAAAAGTGTAAATCATATTGAATTTTGATATCAATGTTAGCAGAAGTGATTTTATTGATGGTAAAATTTAAATATAATTAAAGTGTTCCTTGACAATATTTAATTTTGTGATATTATATTTTTAAACAATTGCAACCAGACAGTTATTTTCTTATTGTTGAAAGGAGTAAAACATGACCCAAAAAATGAATCTAACAAGTGATCAACCAATTGTGCACATCAAAGCCTATGGCGGCATCATCTTGGAAGGACATGATAAAAATGAAGTCGTCTGTGAAATCGAAGCTCCTCAGCTTGCAACAATGGTCGAGGAAAATGGTCATGTTTATATCACTGCAAATTCGTCATGCAGCGTAACCCTTCCAATGTTATCTTCAATTATCATTGAGCGCGGCATGGGATCAATTGAGATTAGGAACATACAGAATAAGATAGAAATTGAAAAAGCTCTCGGCAACCTTTTGTTGAAAGAGATTAAGGAAGCCGCGGTTGAGAAAGTCGGCGGTAACTTTGCAGTGCGAAAAGCAGCTGGCTCTGTTACTGTTGAGAAAGTCGGCGGAAACCTCGTTTTGGAGGATGTTGGTTCCTTTACGTGTGAAAAAATTGGTGGAAGCTGTTTCAGTAGAAACATCCAAGGTGATCTCACATTGGAAAAAGCTGGCGGCAGCTTAAAAGCGCAGAACATTGGTGGTGTGATGCATGTCAGCCGTCTGGGCGGCTCTTTCATCACCAAGGATGTGACTGTGGGTGAAGATATTCGGGCTGGTGGGGATATTCTTATAAAGAACTTTGAAATGGGAAAAAGGGATTTGTCCTTTAAGGCTGGTGGTTGTATCCATTTGGAATTTGGGGATGATTTCGGAGGATCCGCGTTTTCAATGCACTCAGGTGTCCATCAAATTAGAATTGCGCTTGGGAATGATGACCTTTCGATTGGAGAGGAATCATATGACTATCAGATGGGCAATACTGACAGGATAGTTGAAATGGCGGCCGGAAGTGATATCTCTATGACTGGAATGTCTGACCCGGAAGAGGATGTCGTGGGTGATCTCTCAGATTTCTTTAATTTTGAAGAATCCCCATTCTCAGAAATGATTCGTGACCGAATCGATTACGCTACACGGAAAGCAGAAGCCAAGGTCAGGGCTGCTCAAATTCGGCTTGATCAAATGCAGAATCGTCTTGAAAAAAAACGCTTCCCCAAAATCAGTATGGATTTTGAGGCTATTATGGGTAAACCATCACCTGAGCGATCAGAACCGCCCATGCCACCTGTTACACGGCCTGCAGGTAGAAAAGGGGCATCAGATGAGGAACGTTTGATGATCCTTAAGATGCTGCAAGATAAAAACATTACCGTCGATGAAGCTGAAAAGCTGTTCATCGCTTTAGAGAAGTGAGGATGTGCATGACAGATGAAGTCGAACGAGAAATATTCAATATGGTGGAACAGGGGCAGATTTCCGCAGAAGAAGCATTGCGATTGATCAATGCCATGAATGATGGTTCAGGAGAGCTGGATGAGAAGATCGATATCTCACACAACGAAGGATCAATTGCTTTACCAGAAGAAGGGAATGAGGTTTCATATCCCCAGATACCTGAAGATGAACTAAAGCGGATGAATCGTTTGAAAAGATTATGGTTCGTGCCCTTTGGGATCGGTTTGTTGATCATGACTCTGGGTGCACTGTGGTTGTATTCAGCATTTACTGCGAATGGTTTTGGGGTTGGTTTCTGGCTGGCATGGATCCCGTTTATCATGGGGATCTTTATCGTTGCTGTCAGCTTCCAGACCAGCCGCAGTGTTTGGTTGCACGTACGGATTAAACAAAAGCCAGGGGAGCGACCTCAACGGATTGCCATTAGTATGCCGATACCCGTCTCTCTTACACGCTGGTTTCTCAATGCGTTTGGAAAGCGAATCCCAGGTTTAAGAGATCAACCCATTGAAAACTATTCAGACATCCTAGATAATCTAAGCCCTGAAGCACCCTTCTATGTTCATGTAAATGAGGACGATGATGAAGAGGTGGAAGTTTTCATTGGATAATCATCAAATTTTGGAAAATACAGCCGGCTCTATTTGTGAGCCGGTTTTTTGTTATTTAGCACTGATGTTGTTGAAGAAATTAAAGGTTGCTTCACTTAATTCTGCAAACAGGGCATTGACCGGGTCAAAGACAGCCTGTACGGGATGATGCATAAAGATGGTCAGGATATAATCCCCCCCCGGTGAATAGACGATTGCACTATCGCCGATGGTATGAATCAACCCGTCTTCTTCGTTTGCCCATCCGTGCTTATGCGCAACGGTTGTCCCTGAAGGGACACCAGCCTGGATCAGGACCGCAATTTGGTTGCGTGTCATATATGTTACCATCAGCTGACATTCGGTTTGAGTGATTTCCCCAGGGAAGGCCGCGATGAGTGCGCCACCCCCTTGTTCAGCACAATGGTAAATGTCTTCCATCAAAATACCAAGATCAGCGGGTGTGGTCTGGACATAGATGTCTGGATCTGTATTGATATCCTGACGCTGGTTTGCGGGGGTCTCATAGCGCTGCAATAATGGCGCACCAAAGTAGAAGTAGCCTCCCCAAAAAGTATTTTCCAATCCAAGCCGCTGCATATCGTCTGTGACGATCATAGGCGCAAGATTTAAATCGATCACCTTCATCGCCAGCTCGTCTGTGCTGGTATTCTCAGACTGCTCGATCATCTCTTCCATCAATATCAGGTACTCTTCCGGCCAGGGTTCTTCGAGATATCGAAAAGCGGTAACCATTAAAGGGATTTTGACCGTGCTCCAGGATGAAAAAGCAATACCTGGTTGTATATCATCCGCAATATTTTGATAAGCAAAGGATAAATTTCGATTTGCGCCTAAATCCTGTAAGTAAATTTCCGCTACCCCATCAAAGCCTGAAACATCAATGATTTGTTTCATCATAATTTCCAGGTCAGCCATTGATGGTCTTGGGATTGCACTTTGATCCAGAGCAAGGTTTACCGATCGATCTGTAGCAGATCCAAGCACATCGATTATTTGCAGAGTGGCACGTTCATAGTCGAGTTCTGTACCAGGTTCACCTGCTGAAAATTGGGAAGACCCGGGTATGGGTTTTGGAGATGAAGGTGGTGTGTCATAGCGAGGGGAAATCTCCAAGCGGAGATATTCTTGTATACGTGATTCATCATAATCGGCATTGAGGGGGATGTTGATGGTGGCAAATTTTTGATTCCATAAAAAATTCCAAAAACCTTCCCAAAAGGGTTCGGTCACACGTTGATTATCAGCTACAGCTAGCATGCTCTCTACTTCAGGCTCAAAACCCAGCACAGCCGGCCTGATTTGAATTACACTACCTGCGTACCGAACCTCAATGGGTGACCTAAAGACGGTGTAGAGTCGTTCCGCTGCTTGTTCATAGTTCAATCCGCCAATGGGTATTCGATCAACCTGTAAACCCAATGGAAAGTTATTGCGGATACGGCTGTAGCTGATGAGCTGGATTGTGGCGAGTACAATTGTTATCAAAATGATGATAATTGCAATCCACCGAAAAAAGGGGAACCTTTGCCTTTGCATGTTTATTTTCCGATATACTTAAGCTGGCATTATCATGACATTAAATGAAGTACTTGTCAACGCAAGTGAAGGTCGCTTCAATATAAATAATATTTGACAGGTATCCCCCAACGGAATATACTTCCAAGTCGAATTTGCTAAGAACAAGGTTGGAGGTTTAACTTGAAAACAGCATTGATAACCGGCATCACAGGTCAGGATGGATCATACCTGACCGAATTGCTCTTAAATGAAGGATATGAAGTACACGGTCTGATCCGTCGTTCCAGCACGTTTAATACCCGACGTATTGATCACATTTATCGTGATCCGCATGGCAATGGCAACAAGGTAAAGTTGTTTTTACACTATGGCGATGTGACTGCAGGGGACACATTATTGGATGTGCTCTATAACGTGAAACCCGATGAGGTCTATCACCTGGCAGCTCAAAGCCATGTACGGGTAAGTTTCGATATGCCCGAATACACTGGTGATGTCACTGGCTTGGGAACGACTCGCATCCTGGAAGCCATTCGGAAAGCAGGTATGAAATCTCGTTTTTACCAGGCATCCACCAGTGAGTTGTTTGGTGGTTCGAAACCTCCCCAAGATGAAAATACACCTTTCCGACCTCGCAGCCCGTATGCAGCAGCCAAGTTATATGCATATTGGATGGCTAATAATTACCGTGAAGGTTATGGGATGTTTGCGGTAAATGGTATCCTATTCAACCATGAGTCCCCCCGGCGTGGGGAAACATTCGTGACCCGGAAGATCACGCGCGCTTTGGCTAACATCAAAGCAGGCAACCAGAAACACCTTTACCTTGGCAATCTTGAGTCACGTCGAGACTGGGGATATGCCCCTGAGTATGTGGAAGTTATGTATCGCATGCTGCAGCAGGACAGCCCAGATGATTATGTTGTAGGGACAGGGGAAGCACATAAAATCAAGGACTTTTTGGATGAGGCCTTTGGTTATGTCGACATGGATTGGCACGATTATGTGCGCATTGACCCACGCTATTACCGTCCAACCGAGGTTGATTTTCTGGAAGCAGATTCCACCAAAATTAAGGACCAATTAGGGTGGGAACCGAAGATTAAATTCCATGAATTAGTACGGATCATGGTTGACGCAGATCTGGAGCTGGTTGGTTTAGAAGCGCCTGGGGATGGCAAGAAGATCATCCAGGAGAAATTCTCAAAGTGGCACTGCTGGGAAGACCAGGTCGTCTCGATGGGTCGATAAGTGAACTCAGGTTGTTATTGAAATTTAGTGGTCGATAGTATATAATATTGTTGAAAGTACTGCGGAAGAGTAACTCATTACCGCCTGAAAGAGAAGGACTGCCTTAGGCTGAAAGCGTCCACAGATCCGGTTGTGAGTGAAGTCACTGCAGGTGTAATGCTGAAGAAAACCCATCTGGGTGAGTAGAACGGCACGTGTGCGCCCGTTAGAGCGTAACCGGATGATGGTCCGGTGTGAGTGCGCTGTGGCAAGCAGCGAATTGAGGTGGTACCACGGAAGATACCCTTTCGTCCTCTTCGACGAAAGGTTTTTATTTTTAATGTTCTAATGGAGGTAAGGTCCAATGACGAAACAGTTACCTAAGACTTATGATTTCAATGAAACAGAAGGACGGCTGTACCAACAATGGTGGGATGCTGGGTACTTTGAACCCGCCAACGATCCTAAGAAACCAGGCTTTGATCCAACGATCAAACCTTTTGTGATCTCTATTCCACCGGCGAACGTCACGGGACGGCTGCACCTTGGACATGCTATGGTTGTGTCGCTAGAAGATTTGATGATTCGATACCACCGGATGAAAGGCGAACCGACATTATGGGTCCCGGGTGTGGATCATGCCGGGATTGCAACGCAGCTTCAGGTTGAAAACAAATTGCGAGATGAGGGAACTAGCCGTGAAGAATTAGGTCGTGAAAAATTCTTGGAACGCATATGGAATTGGAAAGAAGAATATGGCGGCATCATTACCCAGCAAATCAGGCGCCTTGGAGCCTCTTGCGATTGGACCCGGGAACGATTTACACTGGATGAGGGACTTTCTATCGCTGTGAGAGAAGCCTTTGTTTCTTTATATGAAAAGGGCTGGATCTATCGCGGACCGCGTATGATCAACTGGTCACCAGGACTGCAAACTGCGATTTCTGACCTGGAGGTTGAATATTCAGAGGAACAATCCAAACTGTACTATTTCAAGTACATGATCGCTGACAGCGATGATTTTATCCCCGTGGCAACAACAAGACCTGAAACAATCCTTGGCGACACGGCTGTCGCCGTGCATCCGGATGATGACCGGTATAAAAAGCTAGTTGGCAAGATGGCTGTTGTCCCAATATTGGGGCGTGAAATCCCGGTTATCGCAGATGATTATGTGGATCGAGCATTTGGAACCGGTGCTTTGAAGATCACACCAGCACACGATCCGAATGATTATGAGATTGGCATGCGTCACAATCTTGAATTCATCAATGTGCTTAATAAAGACGCCACAATAAACGAAAAAGGTGGTCCTTATGAAGGGTTTGACCGATTTGAATGTCGTAAGAAACTTTGGGAGGATATGTCTCAAGCTGGTTTGGTAGTCCGGGAAGAGGCTTACACTCTTAACGTGCCACGATCTCAGCGAGGTGGTGAGGTTATTGAGCCAATGGTTTCAACCCAATGGTTTCTCAAAATTAAGGATATGGCAGAACCTGCTTTGCAAGCAGTTCGCGAAGGCCAAATTGAGATTATTCCTGAGCATTTCAAAAAGGTTTATTACAACTGGATGGAGAATATCCAGGATTGGTGCATCAGCCGGCAATTGTGGTGGGGACATCGTATTCCTGTGTGGTACTGCAAGGATTGTGGTGGCATGACTGTGGTTCGACAGGATCCTGACCGATGCCAACACTGCGGCAGTACAAAGATAGAACAGGATCCAGATGTATTAGACACATGGTTCTCTTCTGGATTGTGGCCATTTTCAACCCTGGGTTGGCCTGAAGAGACGTCTGATCTTAAATATTTTTATCCAACCTCAACCATGGAGACGGGGTATGACATCCTGTTTTTCTGGGTGGCGAGGATGATCATGGACGGTTTGGAATTTACAGGTGAGGTGCCTTTCCATACTGTTTATTTACATGGTTTGATCCGTGATGAACATGGGCAAAAGATGAGCAAGACCAAAAACAATGTGATTGATCCATTAGAGGTCATGGATGAATTTGGAACGGATGCGCTGCGTTTCACTTTATTGGTGGGCTCATCCCCTGGCAATGACATGAACCTATCCATGAAGAAAGTTGAAGCCAATCGAAATTTCGCGAATAAACTTTGGAACGCTGGGCGATACTTGATTGGCAGCCTTGGTGCGATGCCATCGGAACCAGAGGGTGAGCCTGATTGGACATTAGCGGATCGTTGGATTAAGGCACGCCTGAACTATTTGAGGGAAACAGTCAACCGCTTATTCGAAAGCTACCAGTTTGGTGAAGCAGGCCGACAAATCTATGATTTCTTTTGGACTGAGTTTGCAGATTGGTATATTGAGATCTCAAAAAATCAGATAGCCGAAGGGAGTGATCGGGCGTATTATACTTTCCAGACACTTGTTGAGGTCTTTGATACCTGTTTACGATTCCTGCACCCATTCACACCATTTGTTACGGAAGCCTTGTGGGGACATCTAAAATCTGCATGCCAGAAAACTTCGCCAAGCTTGTCTCCAACCGGTGGATGGGAGGATGCCTTGATCATCGCCCATTGGCCGGAGAAAAAGGATTTTGAAGGCTGGGAGAGAGGGGCAGAGGAGGATTTCAACCTGATCCAGGAGATAGTCCGGGCGATACGCAATATTCGAGCTGAGTACAAAGTTCAACCTGGACATCGCGTCGCCTGTATGATCAGTGCTGGTGAGAAAATGGATATCATTCAATCTCAACGCCAGATCTTTGTCTCATTGGCAGGGGTTGATCCGGATGCATTCGCAGTGAGCTCAGCTCCTATTGAAC
>JAYELT010000192.1:0-8027 GCA_034717715.1 Chloroflexota bacterium
TGCAGACAGGATCGTGCTCAGGCGGTGTGCGATCACGATACTGGTTCGGTTGGTATACAATTTTTCAAGGGCTTCCTGGATCAGCGCTTCAGATTCGCTGTCCAAATGACTGGTCGCCTCATCCAGGATCATGATGCGTGGGTTTTTAAGGAGCACCCGGGCCAGCGCCAGCCGCTGCTTTTCGCCACCGCTCAACCGGTATCCGCGCTCACCAACGATGGTGTTGTAGCCTTCAGGAAGCTCTGAGATGAACTGATGAATATTGGCGGTTTTAGCTGCCGCAACCAGGTCTTCATTCGGTGCATCCGGGTTGGCATAGAGCAGGTTGGCTTTGATCGTGTCGTGGAACAGGTATGTTTCCTGGGTAACCATTCCAATGGCGTTGGAGAGGTCGTCCAGGTGCAGTTGGCGAAGATCATGACCATCCATCCGGATAGCACCTTGTGTGGGATCATATAGACGGGGAATGAGATAAGTCAGGGTGGTCTTGCCGGCACCGCTGGGCCCCACCAAGGCCACCAATTCACCGGGTTTGGCGATAAATTGAATGTCTTTAAGCGCTAATTCCCGTGCCTGGCTGGTCACAGGTAAGGGCATCCCTGGCGGCTGCTTAACATCATCTTCTGACAATATCCCACTTGCATTATCCAATAGATAAGGCCGGTCAACGTCATTCAGCAAGCCTTCAGTGGTGTCCGGATATTTGAATGTGACCTGGTCAAATTCAATGGCACCATTGACTTCTCCTAATGTCAGGGGGTTTTGGGGTTCCTGGATGCCTACTGGCAGGTCAAGCACTTCAAAAACGCGTTCAAAGCTGACCATAGAAGTAGCGAACTCAACCGGGGCATTAATAAAGCCCTGGAAGGAGGTGTAAAGCCGAGAAAGGTAACTCCCAAAAGCGACGATCGTCCCAAGCGTGAAAAGATCAAGGATCACCAGGTATCCCCCAACGCCATAAACCAGCGCAGTTCCCACCGCTGTCAGCAAATGCACGATGACCATAAAGACAATCCCCATTGTGGCGCGCTGAATCCCAAGATTTTTCACTTCTGAAGCTCGCCTGCTGAAGCGATCCACTTCCGCGTCACGCCTGCCGAATAATTTGACCAATAAGGCCCCACCTATGTTTAAGGTTTCATTCATGGTGGCATTCATGCGGGCGTTCATTTCCATTTGCTTACGTGCGATATCACGGAATACCCGACCCAGACGACGGGCGGTGATGATGAATAAGGGAAGGATGATGATCCCCATCATGGTCAAGCGCCACTCAAGTGTCAGCATGACCACCAGGAGTGAGATAACCTCGATGAAATTCGTCACCAGGGTTACCAGAGTTCGGCTGATGGCAGTTTGGGCTCCAACAACATCATTGTTCAAGCGGCTGATCAACTCCCCCAATTTGGTGTGGGTGAAAAAGCGCAGCGACATGCGTTGTAAGTGTTCATACAAAGAAACTCGCAGATCGAATATGACACCTTCTCCGACCTGAGAGGTTAAGCGGCGGGTGATCACCTGGAATAAGCTGCTGATAATCGGCAATCCCAACAGCCCCAACGCGGCAAGGAGCAGGCGGTTAACATCCTTCTCCGGAATGGCATAGTCAATCAGGTGCCGAAGGATCAGAGGGGAGAGCAGCGCTACACCGGTATAGATCAATATGGAAAGCAAACTGCCGATGATTCGCCAGCGGTAGGGTTTTCCGTAGGTCAGGACTCGCTTGACCAGCTCCCAGGAAAGTTTAGGTTTTTCATCCTCTGCATGTATATAACTGCGCCAATTTCTTCGTCGCATGCCCAATGGTTCAAACTCCTCTCAGTTACGAAATCCCCAATCCCAAAGCCCTCATGCGGTTAGCGTTATCGGGGAAGATGATCGGCTGAAATTATGAGTGTGGTGTGTTAAAGGTTAATCTCTCGGCAGGCAAAAACAGATCCTGGCACCTTTTTTCGTCTTTGGATCCGCCCACATTCTGCCTTTGTGGGCTTCCACGATAGCCCGAGCCAGATACAGCCCCAAACCAGCCCCTTTGGTTTTTCGACTGGTTTCAGGTGCGCGGTAGAAGCGGTCAAAGATGTGGGGCATGTCTCCGGCAGCTATCCCCGGGCCTTCATCCGTCACGCAAATGATGACTTCATCCTTCCGAGCTTGCCCTGAAATGGTGATCACACCATCATGTGCATATTTGATGGCGTTGGAGATCAGGTTTGATATAACCTGTTCGATACGGACATCATCTGCCATGATCACCGGGAAATCCTCCGGAATGTCTACGATGATCTTGTGATCTTGTGTTTGCACCTGGAAGCGCTCCGCCAATCGTTGTGCGAGCTGAGATATCGCGATATCTGATCGTTTGAGGTTCATACCGCCAGCCTGCAATCGCGAAGCATCCAGCAGGTTTTCAATGAGGTGGGTCAAACGGTCAGCTTCCTCCTCAATCACCTGCAAGCTGTTTTGCATCACTTTAGAATCCCATTCCACATCATCACGACGCAGTGTGCTGGTATATCCTTTGATCAAGGCTACCGGTGTTTTGAGTTCATGGCTGACGACGGAGATAAACTCGCTTTTCAATTCATCGGCTTGCCGGAAGCGAGTGATATCTCGCACGGTCGCGATGGTGTTGATCAGTGTGCCATCCAGGGATAAAAGGGGAGCATAAGAGATGCCAACAGGCAGAGGTGGTTGACCGTTTGGTCGTTCAATATCTCCCTCCACGTAAAGGAGTGCCTGGGGAGACAGCGGCCAGCCGCCTGCTTCCGCATTCTCCAGTGTTAAGCCGTGGGGAGGTTTGATCCACTGGATAACATCACCGTGATATTTCCTTTGGATCTCATCCTGAGACAAACCAAACATTCGCTCAAAGGCGGCGTTGGTCCGTTCAATGGCATGATCGGGATTGAGGATCAGGATCCCGTCAGCGGTGGAATCAAGCATGGCGTCAATGCGCTGCTTTTCCCGGTTGACCTCCGTGTAGAGACGGGCATTCCGCACGGCGATAGCCGCCTGATTTGCAAAACTGGCCAACAATGAACGATCATTGGTCGAAAATTTACCCTGGTAGTTTCGGAAGATGTAAATAAAGCCAATCACTTCTTGTTGAGCAATAAGGGGTAAGCCAACTGCGGTTAAGTTCCCCATGCTGATCTGCTGGAGCAGCCGGTTGATCTCAGGAATCTGGATTTCGGCAGGGTTTTTGACCGGGGGGATCCTATCCAGCCAGGCATCCAGGAAGCGTTGGATTGCTGTTGGCAGCCCATTAGAGACAGCCAGGGACCAGTGACCAGCTTGATTGCTCAGCGCAATAAAGCCGGCATGACCGGCAAGCAGTTCAATGGCATATTTCAGGATCCTGCCCAGCAGCTTGTCGAGGTCCAATTCTTCTGTCAAGGCCCGTGAGATTTCGAGCAAGTAATCCCGCTGGCGCACACGGATATCAGGTAACATGGGTTAATTTTATCCCAGTTTTGTTAAGGGGATATAAGAATTGGGGAGATGGGGAATGGAGAATGGAGAATGTTGATTGGGTATCAGGTATAAGGTATTTGGTATTAGGATTTGGAATAGTGGGATGCGGTGGTGCGGATGGACTTTCGCGGCAAAAATTTTTCAGTATAGATGTGCCCTAGCAGGGCGTTTCTTAGATTTCCTGTACAGAATGCTTCAGTACCCAGACTGCTCTGTAAGTGACCCATTTATTGGGTTGTTTCTTTTGACCAAAATCCACCCAGGTTTTGCCTGAATAAGCATATTCAAGCGGCCACCGACCGTTCCCGTCTTGTTTTTGACGGATGAGTTCCAGGGCGTTAGATAAGCGTGGATCTGATCCGAGCCCCAATCGTACCAGGGCTTCAACGGTTTGCAATATGTCTGTAACATAGAAAACAGGAAATCCGAACTTCCACCAATTACCGCTGGGTTTGTCGGTGTACCCGGTGGGATATGCGGCAGTGGCAGGGTCAACCCCCACCAGGAAGTCGATACCTTGTTGTATCGCTTTTTCAATGAGGGGTGTGCGCTTCGTTTCAGGAAGTTTCCCAAAAGCCAGCATCACCTTGACGGCACCCCAAGCACAGGGAAGCTTGTTATTGGCACCGCAAACAAAACCCGGACCGCAGTTGCCGGAGTAATACCTGATGGGTGTAGATTTATCCCCCATGGCAGCAACGCCATCACCAGTCAGGCTGCGCGCCATCCACTCAAAAGCCAGATCAAGCCTGGAATCAATATAACCAAGGTCCAGCAGAGCCCCACACAGGTTTCCCTGCAGGCAATCAGCTGTACTACCCGGCGTTCCCGAAGCGCTGAATTGACCAAATTCCGTCATGGTATGATCAAGAATGTATTGACATGCCTTTTCAATACGGCAGTCCATTTTAATTGATGCGCCGAGTTGAGCCAGCATGATCACAGACCACACGGTGCTGCGGTATTTTGGTAAATACCCTGGGCCTTCTTTTACCCAATAACCATGCTCATTCATTTCATTTAATACAGTAGCAATGGAGCCTTCTTGATGTGCTCGTTTTTGCGCCTTTAGATACTCAGGATCGGTTTCAGGGATATCCAGCAGGTCCCGCAGGGCAAGGTAACGGACACCAGGCTGATCTTCTTCCAACAACCAGGATAATGTTTCCTCTTTGATTTGATTAGACCAGTGCATAGATTTGGTCCTTACTTTATGCCAAGGCTTAGGTCATTCAGCAATGTCAGCATTGATATTGTTGATCTTACTAATAAACTTTGTATTTTGGCGGGATGATTTTGTAATGTGTCACGACGTGTATAACATACGTATGAATGGAGATAATCGGCATTGAACTATTTCGAGAGGTAATGGGGATGGGATATGGTCATTTCTGCTTCATTTTTATGACCATATCAATGACAGCTAAGACAACGCCAACACCCATAAGACCATAACCGATCAGCCTGTTATCCCCAAAGACAATGCCTGCTGTCACACAAACAAAGGCAAGACCAGCCAGGGGAGTGAGCTTGGACTTCTTATTCTTTCCGAGTACGAAAAATAAAAGAAGGGCAACAATGGCGATTGCAGCGATAGATATGATTATGTAAACGGTTGAAGTGTGCATTGGACATCCTTATTAAATAAGAAAATCCGAAGGATTTTTCCGGCGATTATTAGTATTATAATGCATCCCATTTAGTCAGGGATTTCCTGGATTAAATGCATGCCGAATCTGTATCCAAAAGGATTACCAAAAACAATCAATTACCCGTCTAGCTGATATTTTATTCTTCTTAAATGAAGATAAGATTTAAACCCAACACCGGTAACTTTCATCGGGCTCACTTCACAACTTCAGCCTGCTGGTGTAACATAGCAGCCGGTACTAAAACTGGAGGCAGGCCAATCGTCAGGGGGTCGATCATTTTGCGTATCAAGTTGTCTAAGACGTTCAAGAGCAGAAAAATATTAAGGAGAAAATTTATCATTCGTTTCATGCAATCTTTTTGTTTACGTGGATCATCTACTACATAGGCCAGCCATAGCCATGCTGTTACGTAATTAGGATTTTGGTTAATCGCCTTTTTTAAATAGTATTGCGCTTCTGCTGGTTTACCTGTCTTCGCGGCCTCAATATCTTCTTTAAGATTGTCTTTCATAACGACATCCAGGAGATTTCTGTATATTGGCAAATAACAATATTGTAAACTATTTCCACTTATCAGAGAACAAAAAAGCATTCCAAACCTGGAATGCTTTTTTTGACTTATTATTTTACTGATTTGATTTAGTCATCATCGTCGTCCATGCCGTCGTCATCATCGTCGTCCATGCCGTCGTCATCATCGTCGTCCATGCCGTCGTCATCATCGTCGTCCATGTCGTCGTCATCATCGTCGTCCATGTCGTCATCGTCGTCGTACATGCCGTCGTCATCATCGTCATACATGTCGTCATCGTCCATGTCATCATCATCGTCGTCCATGTCGTCATCGTCGTCGTACATGTCATTTATTATGTCATCTTGGTCCGAGTCCGCTTCGATTTCCTCTGCCAGCAAGGAGCCATCTTCCTGGGTAAGCGCTTCTACTTTTACCAGAGTACCAACCTCCAGGGTTCCTTCTAACTCAGTTTCAGGATCTATCTTGACCGTGAGCCCACTAATGAGCCAGGCGGAATCGCCTTTTTCTTCAATGGTACCGTAGAATTTAACTTTCGCAATACGGCCCTGAGACAGCAGTGCATTTACCTCGGAAAGACGTTCCTGATTAAAATTATTTTTCAGTTCTGTTTTGGTATTCTCATTAAAAGACAGGGCTATACGAGTTTTTTCCCAACCTAATTTAAGGCTGTACAGAGCGTCGCCAGGCAAGCTGGAGGCCGAGGCATAAGTGGTGGTGAAAAACCCGCCCACCAATACGGTAATCACTAGATACAGGGCTAATCGAGATGCAAGTTTCATTTTTTTATTCTCCTTTTCGATGAATTTATTCTGAATATTTTTTAGCCATCGCCCTGTATAACGGAGAAATCCCGATTTTGTTTCGTTTTCTTGGAAACGATTCTGCAATTTCATTTGATATGCTTCAGCCAGCAGCCGATTCTTCCCAGACTGAAGGGCTTCATTGGAATGCTGTGTTTTAGGAAGCGACCTGACAACCATGGCAGCCCGGAGCAGGGGTTTCAATCGGTTCTTTTCCTTAGGATAGGCTTTCAGAATGGACTCCAGTGATTCTCCTTTTTCCAATCGAACCCGGCACTCATCCAATAATTGTTCAAAATATAGTTTGTTCATAAGCAATTTTCCTCAACCAAGGCTTTTTCTAGGGATCGCAAGGCTCGATGCTGCAAGGATCGGACTGCTCGATCACTCTTACTAAGTAATTCCATTATTTTTGGTGTGGAATACTCTTCAATAAAGCGGTAAATCAAAATCAGGCGCTGGGATTCCTTCAGGTGTGTTAATGCTTTCCGAAAACAATCCTGTGTCTGGAGATCCTGAACTTGTTGGGCAGGATCTGAACCCCGGTCTGCTAATAGTTGGTCTTTATGGGACAGCTCTTCTTTTTTACCTGATGATCGGTGATGATCTGTTACTAGATTGCGGGCTATAGTATAAAGCCAGGCCAGCAGCGGGCGTCCACGGTCATTGTATGCAGTTATCTTTTTGATCATTCTAATAAAGACCTCTGCGGAGAGGTCCTCCGCTGTGGGCTGATCATCCACCCGGAAGTAGATATAGTTATAGATCGCCGGGTAATGCAGGTCATATAAAGTGGCTATAGCACGGGTGTCTCCTCGCTTGGCATTTTGTATAAGCCTTGTTTCTGTACTGTCTATCATGGGTTTCATCCTGAATAACGAAAAAATGTGCGTTTTGTTCCGCTGGAAAAGCAAGCTCCGATTATAACATAATAAAAACCGGACAAATTCAGCGCTATCGGATGCAATCTTGCCATTGAAAATTGGTCGATAATCCTTCCATTAATAATCTCTCTTGGTGAATATTTCGTTAAAGTAGCACTCTAATGTTTCTGATTACTTCTATAGGTAATCATCCATATTTCTTAGATGGGGGATAAAAGTCATGACTTGTAGGGACGCTATGCACGAAAATACCTGAATGTGTACAATAAATGTGTACCGTGTCAGAGCTTATGAGACCTTTCGCCGACAAAGAAGGATAATTGTGCTCTGTCTTTTTCTGGTTTCAATATACGCGAGATATTACAAATCTTCTGTCTTTGTCCCATGTGTTAAGTTTCGTAACAAGCTCAGAAGTTTCCCTGCTCTCTTCACCTTTAACGAATGAAATCGATGGATCAGTTACTTGAGAAGCAAGTGTTGGATATACTTTTCCCTTTATCAAATACTTGCAACCCAGTGATTCTATCGTTTCAATAATGTCTTCATCAAAATAGCCACTGTCCATTCGGAACATGATCTCTAAATCATCTTTTTTGATATTGGTAACGATTTCTTTGATCATTTCAGCTGCGCCATTTGCTGTATAGATATTGCCGCTTCTCACAAATCCAGTGATATATGC
>JAYELT010000192.1:8127-21799 GCA_034717715.1 Chloroflexota bacterium
TTAACATACGAGGAGGGGGTGAAAGTTAGCTGATCCAATCGCTTTTTCTTTCACCCAATGGGCGAAAACAAAACTTGACGAAACCCCTAAGTTTTCAGGCTGAAAAGGTTGTTTTTGCGTTTGTAGTTGATTACTTGACGGAGAATACGGGTTAAAGAAATTTGTCTTCGGCGAGGGTTATTGCTTCGTCAAAGATCTTCAAGGCTTCATTAACTTCACTTTTACTGGTGGATAGGGGTGGGGATATGCGTATGGTGCTGTTCCCGCAGCCCAGGGTCAGCAGGCCGCGTTTGAAAGCGAGGTTGATGATTTCGTCGCGCAGATGCACTGCTGGTTCTTTTGTTTCGCGATCTTGCACAAATTCCACACCGATCATTAACCCAATACCGCGCACCTCACCAATGCTTGGATGTCTCGCCATGATCTCGGCCAGGGCGTCCTGCGTATATTCACCGACTTCCCGGACATTTTGAAGGTATTGTTTTTCAATCAAGTCGATGGTGGCGAGCGCTGCGGCACAGGAAATGGGGTTACCTCCGAAGGTGTTGCCATGGGAACCTTTAGGCCAATTCATCATCTCTTTTCGAGAGATCATGGCTCCTAGCGGCATGCCTGAGGCAATGCCTTTGGCACTGGTGATGATGTCGGGTTCCACACCAAAATTTTCAATTGCCCACCAATTCCCTGTGCGACCCATACCAGATTGGACCTCATCAGCGATTAACAGGATCCCATATTTATTGCATAATTCTCGCAAAGCTGGGAAGAAATCCGGTGGTGGGACGATATACCCCCCTTCGCCCTGGATCGGTTCAACCAGGAAACCTGCCACCTCATCGGGTGGGACGATCCTCGCCAGGATCTGTTCTTCGATATAACGGACAATTGTTTCGCCGTAACCTTCACCCTTACGACGCACAAGCAGCGGTCGGTAAGGATCTGGGAAGGGTACGTGCACTACCCCGTTCATGAATGGGAAGAAACGTTTTTTATAGGTGACTTTGCTGGCGGTGAAGGCCAGCGCACCCAGTGTTCGTCCATGAAAGCCGCCCAAGAAACCGATAAATTGTGAACGCTGGCTGTGGTAGCGTGCCAGTTTAATGGCCGCCTCAACACTTTCAGCGCCGGAATTGGTCATAAAGGATGCCGCAGGGTCATCGAAGGGTGCGATGTCGTTCAATCTTTCCCCAAGATGCGCCCAGGTTTCATGGTAGTAATCCGATGAGATATGAATGAATTTCTCCGCTTGATCCTGGATAGCATGCACAACTTTAGGATTGCTATGACCCGTTGAAGTGACTGCGATACCGGCTGCAAAATCGAGAAAGCGGTTGCCATCTGCATCCCAAACATGTGTGCCTTTACCATGGTCCATCACGAAAGGATAGCCGCGTGGATACGATGCTGAGATGAATTTCTTATCTCGTTCGATGATCGCTTGCGCTTTTGGGCCTGGAAGGATGAGCGGTTTCATAAGTGTTTCCTCCACAATAGACAGATTTAAGGTAATCACCCATGACCTCCTGATAACATGGTGAGGAAGGTCAACGGGTTAATTGATTTGTTTCGGGGATTATAACACCGTCTGGGAGAATGGTGAATAGTGAATGGAAAATAATTGATCAGGGATTTGGTATGAGGGATCAGGCAAGAAGTAACAGTGGGCCATCCTGAATAATTTTCGAATAAAATTAAAACTATTGATTATTCGTGACAGACCCGCACAGAGTCTCATTGACGTTTGTCATGAATCCTGCTATGATTTTTTTATATGAAGGAAGGAAAACATAAATTCTTTTCACAGATATGGGAGAGGCTATGCAGGGAGGCACAATGGTTTCGGCCAGGGTTGGGGTATAAACGCTGGTTGATTTTAGTGTTTATTGGCACAACCCTTTTAGGACTGGGTCTCGCCCTGGTTATCCTGGATATTTATCGAAATGCACCTGATACCTGGTGGCTGCCAACACTCTCCTACCTTTCCTTAAGGTTCCTGGATCGTCCAATTCGGGTATTCATCTTCGGGGGAATTGGACTGGCATTGATGTTGATCGGGATTTGGGGTTCCTACCGGTCACTTTTACGTCCTTTCTTACCGCCTGGCAAACCCCTCATTGAAGCATTGGAATCCTACCGACGACGTGATCGCGGTCCTCGTATCGTGGTCTTGGGCGGTGGGCATGGCCTGGCTTCTCTTTTACGGGGACTCAAAGAATACACCCACAATATCACAGCCATTGTTAGCGTAGCAGATGATGGTGGTTCGTCCGGTGAATTACGTAAGAATGTCGGCATCCTGCCACCAGGAGATGTTCGCAACTGCCTGGCAGCACTGAGCAACAACGAAGATTTGCTTAGCCAAGTATTTCAATATCGATTTGCTTCGGGTGCAGGGTTGGAAGGGCATTCGCTGGGGAATTTATTAATTACAGCACTGACTGAGATCACCGGCAGCTTTGAGGAAGCCGTTGCAGAATCGGGACGTGTTCTGGCTGTGTTTGGTCGGGTTCTGCCGTCAACATTGACAGATGTGCGTCTTCTAGCCGATCTGTCAAATGGGGATGGTCGTATACATCATGTCTCAGGAGAGACTCAAATTCGTTCAACAAAAGGCCTTGTTCAGCGGTTGTGGTTGGACCCCGCCAATACACCAGCTTTCCCGCCGGCTATTTCCGCTGTATTAGGTGCCGACTTGATCATTATCGGACCTGGGAGCCTTTACACCAGCTTATTACCCAATCTGTTGGTACGGGACCTGACAGAGGCAGTCCGGGCAAGTCATGCAATGAAATTCTTGATATGTAATGTCGCCACTGAAAGGGGCGAAACAGATCACTTCAATTGTTTGGATCACGTCAAATCTGTAGAAAAGCATGTGGGTGAAGGCATTTTTGACCTTGTTATCTGTAACAATCGTTTTGAAGGTTATCTTGGTGAAGATGTGGAATGGGTAAGGATGGATATGGAATTGCTCAATCATACCCCTGTGTATTGTGCTGACCTGATCGATCCTGAGCATCCCTGGCGGCATGATTCAAAACATCTGGCCAAAGTAATTACAAACCTGTTTTATGAACGAACCGGCCCACTTATGGAGTAATATCTGATAAATGGATGATGCATGACATGTACTGATACTTATAAGAAATGGTAAAATTCATTTGATAAAATAAACTTATTGGAGGTAAAAAAAATGACAACACGTATTGGTATTAATGGTTTTGGTCGTATTGGCCGTCAAGTATTAAAAGCGATGAAGGAACTGCACCCTGATACGCTGGAAGTGGTCGCTGTTAATGATCTGTTTGATGCAGACATCAACGCCTATCTTTTTAAGTATGACTCGAACTACGGTCGGTATGAAGGCACAGTCGAGGTGAAAGATAGTAACCTGGTAATTGATGGTGATGAAATTAAAGTTATGTCTGAACGCAATCCTTTAGCTTTGCCATGGTCGGAGCTTGGCGTTGATATCGTGATTGAATCCACCGGTGTGTTCCGTGATGGTAAAGGAACGGAATCCAAACCTGGGGCGAATGCCCATATCATCGGGGGCGGTGCGAAAAAGGTGATCATCTCCGCACCTGCGAAGAATGAGGACCTGACCCTCGTGTTGGGTGTAAATGATGAGATGTATGATCCTGCAAAACATCATATCATTTCCAATGCATCTTGCACCACAAACTGTCTGGCACCAGCAGTCAAGATCGTGCATGATAATTTCACAATTACACGTGGTTTAATGACCACGATCCACTCATACACCAATGACCAGCGCATCCTCGATCTGGCGCACAGCAAGAAACGCCGCGCACGTGCTGCAGCGTTGAACATCATCCCCACAACCACCGGTGCCGCGAAAGCGCTTGCATTGGTCATCCCTGATCTCAAAGGGAAATTTGATGGCTATGCACTGCGCATTCCCACGCCTACCGTTTCAATTGTGGACCTTGTCGCTCAGGTTGAAAAGCCCACCACGGTTGAGGAATTGAATGGTCTGTTCAAAGAAGCCTCTGAAGGTGCGATGAAAGGCATTCTGGCATACTCCACGGATGACCTGGTTTCCATGGACCTGAAAGGCAACCCATTCTCATCGATCATTGACGCAGAACTGACCAAAGTGATGGACGCTACCTTTGTGAAGGTCGTCTCCTGGTATGACAATGAGTGGGGCTACTCTTGCCGAACAGCCGATTTGGCAGCACTCATGGCAAAATATCTCTAAGTTTTGGGATGGCGAAAAATCAACTAATTTGCGTAATGTGCTGCATTTGATGCACATTACGCATTTTTTATGAAAGGAGCATAGTCACTAATGTTCAATAAAAAAATGGTCACCGATCTGCAGGTCAGTGGTAAGGAAGTATTGGTCCGCGTTGATTTCAACGTTCCCATCAAGGATGGACAGGTGGGGGATGATACTCGTATTCTAGCAGCGCTCCCGACGATCAAGTACTTGCTTGAACAAAAGGCAGCAGTGATTCTCTGTTCGCACTTGGGACGTCCCAAAGGGGAGATCAAGCCTGAATTAAGCCTTAAGCCTGTCGCAGATTATCTCGGGACTTTGATCGACGCTGAAGTCAAATTTGTTGAGGATTGCATCGGTGAGCAAGCAGCCGCCGCGGCTAAAGCCCTTGTGCCGGGGCAGGTACTGGTGCTTGAGAATACCCGTTTCCACGCCGGAGAGAAGAAGAACGACGCTGAGATGGCGAAGCAGTTGGCTTCTTTAGCGGATTTATATGTCAATGATGCCTTTGGTTCAGCACATCGTGCCCATGCCTCCACCGCTGGGGTGGCAGAATATCTTCCCGCTGCTGCCGGCTTTTTGCTGGAAAAGGAGATTAAATACCTTGGCAACACCATCGCTGATCCTGGTCGTCCCTTTGTGGCGATCCTCGGTGGTGCAAAGGTCAGCGACAAGATTGGCGTGATCGAGAATCTGCTCGAGAAGGCTGACCGGATCCTGATTGGCGGCGCGATGGCGAATACCTTTTTCAAAGCACAGGGATATGAAATGGCGGATTCCCTGGTGGAAGCGGATGTCATTGATACGGCGAAGGCACTGCTTGATAAAACTGGCGGCAAACTGGTTCTACCTGTGGATGTCGTGATCGCTGACGCCTTTGATGCGGATGCGGTGGACAAGATCATGGATGTAGGCGATGTGCCAGCCGGCTGGCGGATCCTGGATATCGGACCCCGCACGGTTAAGGTGTTTGAAGAGATTATCTCCCAAGCTGGCACAGTTGTTTGGAATGGCCCGATGGGTGTATTTGAATTTGATAAGTTCGCTAAAGGCACCTTTGAGATAGCGAAAGTCATTGCTGAAAGTGATGTCACCAGCATTATCGGCGGTGGGGATTCAGCATCTGCGATTAAGAAATCGGGACTGCAGGGAAAGATCACGCACATCTCCACGGGCGGCGGCGCCTCATTAGAAATGTTGGAAGGGAAAGAATTACCCGGGTTAGCCGCACTGGATGATAAGTAAAGACTAAGCAGTGTATATCAAGGATGCCCAGGATTTATCCGGGCAGCCTTTTTCGTGGCTTTTTTTCTCTCAGATTGAGTAAGGTTTTACTGGTAAAATTCTAATTGTCAATGATGAACAATTAAATGAAAGTGAGATAATATGCGCAGGTTTTTTGTTGCAGGTAACTGGAAAATGAATGAGACGGCTGCTGAGGCAGAAGCGTTGGTTAAAGCGATGCTGCCTGGGCTTGAGAAGTATCCAAGTGTTGATAAGGCTGTGTGTCCGTCCTACCTGGCAGTACCCACAGTTGCAGGGTTGTGCAAAGGCAGCAGCCTGAAAGTTGGCGCACAAAATGTGTATTGGGAAGAGGCTGGCGCTTATACTGCTGAAGTTGCGCCGAAGATGGTGGCAGAGCTGTGTGATTATGTGATTGTCGGCCACTCTGAAAGGCGAAAGTATTTTGGTGAGACGGATGAGACAGTCAATCGCCGTTTGAAGGCGGCATTGGGGGCAGGATTGCTTGTGATCGTTTGTGTGGGTGAGACCCTTGAAGAGAACGAAGCTGGTCAGACAGAAGTGGTGGTGTCACGTCAATTGAAGCAAGGTTTGGAAGATATCACATCTGAGCAGGCAGCTGATATCACCATCGCCTACGAACCGGTATGGGCTATTGGCACAGGTCGGGCAGCCACACCAGAAGACGCCAACCATGTCCATAAAGACGTGATCCGTCCCTTACTTGTGGAAATGTTTGGCAAAGAACGGGCGGAGTCCATGCGCATCCAGTATGGCGGTTCGATCAAGCCTAATAATGCAGCAGAACTTTTTGCTATGTCAGACATTGATGGCGGTTTGGTAGGAGGGGCCAGCCTAAAGGCAGATTCATTCGTTGAGATCGTCAAAGCAGCTGCAATGGTTACGATCATCATTGAAGAGTCCGAAGACTGAAGATCGTAAGCATCAATGATACATTTCATTGTCTACTATTCGTGACAGAGACGCTCCGTTGGAGCGTCTCTGATTTTTTCGGAAGTAAATCGGAATACGGAATTTAAATTCTGATGAATATCGCTCTCATGTCCCGAACTGCCTGTCACCTGCATCACCCAGACCAGGGACAATGTACCCGATTTCGTTGAGGTGATCGTCAATCGAAGCCAGGTGAATCGGCACATCTGGATGCTTGTTATGAAGAAATTCAATGCCTTCAGGTGCTGCAATTAAGGCGATAAATTTGATCTTTGATACCCCCCAGTTCTTCAATATGTCTACAGTTGCAACTGCAGAACCACCTGTCGCCAGCATGGGATCGAGAATCAGGCAAACTGACACAGTTGGGGCGATCGGTAAGCGGTTATAATACGCAACCGGTTTGAGGGTTCGCTCGTCCCGGTACAACCCAATATGCCAAACTTCTGCCGAGGGCATTAAACCCCAGACACCTTCTACCATACCCAGGCCGGCACGCAAGATTGGAACTAGGCCAATTTTTTCCTTTAAATCGCTTCCTTCAGTTATTGCCATGGGCGTTTCGATACTCACTGGCTGGATTGCCAGGTCGGCGGTGGCTTCATAGGTCAATAGGGCTGCCAATTCTCGAACCAGTTCTCGAAATTTCTTGGGTTTGGTCCGTTTATCTCTAAGTTTTGTCAATTTGTGCTTCACCAGCGGATGGGTCGATTCATAGACATTATTCATATTTCCTCACGTTTGATCGTTGATCCATTTGAATTTTATTTTCTCGAAGGGTCAATGCCTGCAGTTACCTGGCAAAATTATATTGAAAAATTTCATTCTATAAGTTTATCATCATGTTGAACTGGTTGGCAGGCATGGCGGCTGAGAAGCAGGATAAGAAGCCATGTCGCCCACAGTAAGGTTGTCAGTGTGGTCATGATGTAAAACCGGGGAAGGTTTCGGTATAGCCGGAGATACATGGCATATAAGAAGGTTCCCCAGGATGAAACCTGGATAACGCGCGCCAGCCATTGCCCGGTCGGGCAGCCCCTCTTCTCAAGGTGCAGCCAGCGGATTCCTATCCGGGGCAATATCGTTGATGCGACCGTGATGACCACCGCAAAGGTCATCAACCACAATGACAGCTCTGTGCCATGTTCAATCAATGCGAGGGAGCTGCCGGTTAGATAAATCAAAAAGCAAATCAAATAGAGCAGTTCGGTAACGTGGATCGAAAGACGTTTCATGAGGATCACTCCTTCTTATGACCAATAATCAAAAAACGGTGTGCTGTGGAAACGAATTGACCCTGGCGCTCAATGATATTATGCAGCTGGATCAATGGGTCATTATGCGTCTCGGGTGAGAAGTTTTCCACCTGCCAAGGTATCGCCTTAAGATAATACACAACAGCACCAATATCCATAAAGATGGAAGTTAATGCAGCTTTTTGTGCCACTTCAACGATAAAACCGGCTTCGTATAGTCCTGTGAGGGTATACACCAGGCACCAATCAGTAAAGGGGGAAGACAGCTTATCTTCCAGCACCTGGTTCAATTCTAAATTATTCAGTCCGCCAACCTGCTGGGTGATGAATCTACCCCCCGATTTCAGGACGCGGAACACCTCTGCAGGATCGAAATCATCATGTCGATTGATCACCAGGTCAAAACGAGCCTTGTTGAAGGGTAGGGGAACGTTTTTCTGAATATCATGCAGTGTGACATTTAGGGGGGAAAGCTGTTTTCGAGCAAGGGCTTGATTGGGTGGGAAAGCTTCCGTCGCATGGCAATCCTGCGGCAGCGGCGCCAGGGAGGCCAATAGTTCCCCGCCACCGGTGCCCATATCCAGTAAGCTGGCAGCTGTTTCCAGGTGTTTTCTGACCATCGCGGGATAGTCCCAGGGAGGTTGCTGCTGGATCATACGGTCATCCAACCAGTTAAAATCCCAGCCTGTGAACGGTGCTGATTTCGCTTCAGCGATCAATCGGTAATATCGTTCTGGATTGATGATTTCCATGGTTACGAAGTCCTTGTGATGATGCGAGGCTCCTCTTGTCTTCGGTTCCACTGACCTGGCCAAACTGCCGGGACGATGGCCGCGATACCTACGCCCAATCCCAGAACGCCCAGGAATGATGCGATGAGTCCGGCCAGGGGAAATACCATCGCCAGCAGCAATCCAATCAGGGCGATAATGAAGATCGCGCCCGCAACACCTGCAAGGATCCCTGCAATGTGCAAACCACGTTTGCGAGAAGCCAACCGCGGGCCATAGATGCTGCCTGATCGCCCGTTGACGACTAATATTTGAGGTTGTCCCTCGTCATTCATATAGTGGGTTGTGTACATGGGCAGCAGGAACTGTGTCCAATGTAAATTGCGGTAATCCGCCTTGATTGCGAAATCTCTTTGGTGCTCTGCCCCCGATGCTGAGGTGCAAATTTGCCCCAGTTCTCTTTGAACTTGTGGTCTTGCAAGCCGCCAGGCTTCTCGTGGGGAGAGGTCAGGCACTTCCAGGCATGCAATTCCAAGTTGTTGTGGATCGAAATCATTTGCCTGGTCAAGGGGGTATGTCCCCGTTATTTGATGCCGGTTATGATGTTCTTCCAGGGCGGGGATGCGAATGTTATCCACATGAATCGAGGCAGTTCCCAGGCGGGGCTCCCAGCGTATGCGATTCTCAATTTCTTTTCGGGATTGCCATTGGCCGCCAGAATACACTTCCTTTGAACTCTGAACCTGATAGTCAAATCCTGCTTCCATTTGCCAGTGCCCATCAACATCACTGTCCACCAACCACATGGGCCAAAATACTGGTCGTGTTCGTTTGAGTAGTATTTCCGCATTGAAATCTTCAGGTTTGAGCCATACATTAGATGTAAATTCGTTAAAGATCGCATAGAGCTGGTTTTTTTCAACCTGGAAAGGCAGCAGTTTTTCGGGTTCATTTGTAGTTAATCGGGCTGGCTGAGGATCTAATTTGGCACGACGGCAAAGAGGGCAAGTTGTATTTATGATGTCAGGTGGGACCAGGAAAACACGTCGACAGTTTGGACAGCCAAAAGGCAGGTAGTCAGTTTGCCAGGGGGGTTGGGTCTCTTCAAAGATGCTGGTTTTAGGTGTGTAATTATCCATGGTTAAGCCTCCGATTGGCGAGCTTTGTTGTACAGGATAACACTGATGACAATACCGATGATATACAGGACGATCCCGAGGGAGATTGGGATGATACCTGCGCCCCCAAGTAAGAGAAGCGGCAGGCCAATCAAGCCAAGAATGACGCCTGGTGCCAATAAGGCTGCGATAGCCAGCCAGATTTTCCACCAGGCCACCGGTTTTTGACCAGCAATCGCACCCGTTAGGCCGTTTACCATCACCTGAAAGATTTTTTCTTCATACCTATATGATGATAGATAGACAGGTAAAAGGATATAGCGCCAGGATTCTTCTGAAAAATCGGCACTCATGCTGAAGTTTCGGACATGGTTTGAGGGGATATTATGATAACAAGCTTTCTTAGCCTTTTCCCGGATGGCTGATTTACCAATCTCCCAGGCTTCTGTCAGGGTGGTTTCATAGGCTTGCGCCTGCCAGCCAGCCAGGTAATCTGGTTCATAGGCAACCAAACTCTGCATGTTAAAGGGATACAGTTTTTTAAGGATCTGGTGGTTGATGTGGTTACGATTGCTGCCAGTGACCAGGAAGTCATCAATGCTCAGACGCACATCACCGTTCTGCCACCGCCACACTATCCTTGTACGAGTCTCCCAGCGTTTTTCACGGGCATTGTAGTGCCGTTCAGTTTTTTCATAACCGACTTGTGCGCGCCAACGGGCATAAACCAAGGCATCGAAGGTCCAGAAGGGCAGATAAACCCCTTTGAATCGGCGTATGATGGTCTTGGCGGCGAGTTCGTCTGGATGGAACCAGCCTTTCCCCAGCCAGGATGTTGCCAGAGGTTGAATTTGTTCAAGGGTGATTTTAAATGGAATCAAGAACCGCGGTCTGAGGGATTCCTCAGGGCTGATCGTCAGGTTAACTTTGTTTGAAGAACAAAATGGACAGGTGGTGCTTATGGTGCCTTCAGGAATGGACAATTTCCCGCCGCAGGAATCACATTGCAGGATTTGGCGCTTTGTTCCCCAACCATGTGAGGACTGTGAGATGGTTTCTAAAGTAAATTCAAATTCATCAGCAGATCGACCCAGTTTGACGGCTTTAACCGGTGCAACATACCCGCAGTATTCACATGCAATCCCACCTGCAGATACGTCATAACTGACATTGGCACCGCAGTTAGGGCAAGCATAACTCTTTACCTTATCTTCAATGGCACGAACTTGCTGTGGAGCATATACCACTACTCCCTCAAAATGTGATTTGACTTTTTGGAAACCTTCAGGCGGTGTCCAGGATCTGGTAGAAGATTGTTTCTCAGACATATTGCCATTCTCCATTTTAGAGAGACTCGGGTCGCTTCTATTTTAACGCATAGATAGGAAGTCTACAAAGAATTCCTCTGACAATCAGTGACCATAATGAATTAAATCGCTTCGTACAAGTTGGATGGGATGATTTTCTTGCGAGATGCGATAGAATAAGCATATGACATTGATCATTGATGGGCACAACTTGATCCCTCATATGCCTGGTGTTGCTCTTTCCGACCCTGATGATGAGGAAAAACTGATCAAAATTATCCAGGACTTCTGCCGGGTTAAAGGGGTTTCTGCTGAAATTTATTTTGACGGTGCTCCAACTGGATATGCAGGTAAAAAGCAGTTTGGACGGGTTTGCGCCCATTTTGTTCGCAAAGGGATTACTGCTGACGAAGCAATCATGGTGCGCTTGAAACAGTTGGGGAAACGCGCCAAGAACATGAGGGTTGTCAGTTCGGATCGACAGGTACAGCAAGCAGCACGGGCTTCACACGCAAGCGTGATCTCGTCATCTTCATTTGCATCGGATTGGCAGAAGAATATGGAAGAGATACCTGAACTTGATCCCCGCAGCCGGCTGCTCTCTGAAGCGGAGGTCGATGACTGGGAGAGACTCTTCCAACGCGGTCATCCTCCATCACAAGAAAATAAATAGGTAAAAGAGTCTATCCAACCGAGTGTTTTTTCTGACCTATCCTCCAAAAAAAATGGAAAGACACGTAGCATACAAAGCTGTTCGTGTCTTTATCAATGTGAATCCATAAGTTAAATGCTTAAAGCAGATTGAGTTGTAATTTTCTCAACCCTTTTTCACTTGTCTTACATGAAAGATCATCTATCGTATATACCTTGTTTTGTCTCCATTGGTTATTGATCTTGCTCTAATTTCTCTTGTTATAGCAAGGCTATTCTTGTTATGAGTTTATGGGTTCAAAGGCTAGCTTTTCATTATTGACATTAACTCCCAAAGTATTTTCCTCTCTAATCTCACCACCGAATATTTTCATAGCCAGTGTGGGGTTGCACCTCTCTCAATATGGCACATTTGAACTGTTGGGTTAACTCACCCGAAACTTACCTGTATTCAAACAGAATATCCAGCGCTATATTCAGAAGATCCTCACTTGCCGGAATTCCCCAGCATATTTCTAAAAGAAAGCAGCAGTGATCAATTCGTTCAGTCTGTTGGTGGTTCCTCTACTGGCAAGCATGATGCCTGTCCGGTTAGGGTGGCATAGTAACTCCATACCCAACAGGTTCCGTCCCCTTTGGGATTTTCTACCATCCAAAAGTATCCTGTTTTGTGACGACCGAGGACATTGACCGTCGTTCCTGTATGAAGGACGCTAAGAATGTCATAGGTTTTACCCGGTCCCACTCTGCAGTTGGTAGGAATGCTTACCTCGAGTGTTACTTCTGTGGGGATTATCGGAATCTCCTCTGCTGGTAAACAAGCTACTGGTCCAGTGAGGGTGGCAAAGTAACCCCAGACCCAACAAGGTGTTTCACATCCATCAGGGTGTTCAATCAGCCAATAATTTTCTGTTTCATGACGCCCGAGGACGTTGACTGTTTTTCCTGTGTGTAAAACGCAGGCAATATCATAGGCTTTACCAGGACCTACACGGCAGTTGGTGGGTACACTCACATTAAGGGTGACATCAGTGGGTAATGGTGGTGCTTCTTCTTCAGGCAGGCTATCTTTTGATCCGGTGATCGCAGCATAATAACCCCATACCCAGCATGATTCTCCACACCCATCAGGGTTCTCAATTAACCAGAAGTCGTCAGTTTCATGTCGGGCAATTACATTGATTGTCGTTCCTGTATGAAGAACAGTGACAATATCGTAGGGCTTTCCAGGTCCTGAACGGCAATTGGTGGGAACACTCACTTGCATCGTGACCTCTTGAGATTCTCCATCTTCTATTGCTGGCATCGCGCTAACAGCCTGTGTAAGACCCGCAGAAAAAAACCCAACAACAATGATAATCAGCAGAGTTAGTAAACCCAATATAAGACAAATGCGTTTCCAGATTTTCATAACCTTATCTCCTTTCCTTATATACCTGAAACCTATCCACCACGATGACTTTATTTTAGTTTATAAGGATGTAAGTTCATCATCTGATAAGAGGTTTCGTTTCACCTAGCAGGCATTTTTGACCCTCGAGTTGGATTATATCATGGCTCCGAACTCGCAATTACTAGAACCTAAAATATAACTGCTTTCCATTTGGAAATTTCAATGCTGATTACATCCTGTGGTCTCTATAGATGGTTCACTCGATAAAATCGTACCAATAACTCTGAGTCAATAAGTGTATTTACAAAGGAAAATCAAAATCCGCTTTGGCTTTATAGGATTTTCCCTTTGGTAATTCTTTCCCAATTAGTCTGACCCGAATGAGGAACCAGTATTCCTCAAAGGATAGGTGTTTCATCCAACGCACCACAGATTAATTTGGACATGATTATTATATCATACACACACATCAACTAGTCTGTTCGAGGGTGTTGAAAAACTAATTGCTATATTGGTTGCATTTTCTTGCCAATGATTGGATATCCTTAAATATCAAAATAACATAAATAAACACGCAACTGTAGGGTCAGACCTCCGTGTCTGCCCAGGGCAACCACAGAGGGTTGCCCCTACGAAATTAATCAAATGTTTACGATTCACAATTTTCAACGGCCTCCTGTTCTGTTCAATGAATTATTCAAGCCTTATATATTTCTATGGCTAAGAATGACAATACCTTTAATTTCCCACAATAATGGTTTGTTATCCTGCTTC